>USSL01000173.1 GCA_900557175.1 uncultured Eubacteriales bacterium | reverse complement strand
CTGTACCGTTTGCTTCATATAGTGAATATAAAAATAAGATTGGGACTATTTTGGAAAAAGCGCCGGACGTCAATCCGGCAGTTTACTATGAGTATTCTAACAATCTTTTTAAAAGCGGCTATACAATTGAAGAAAAGTTTTGTTCGGCAGACTTGTTTTACTGGCTGACAGATGCGCTGAAAACAGAATTTTCTTCACTTGAAGATGAAGATTTATCGAAGCTTTATCAAAATGGTAAAACAGAGATTGTATTTAACGGCGAGACTGTAGAGACCGACAGCTATATCAGTTATACGACAATGGCGTCACACGGTTTTAAGTCGATGCACGCTTATACGAAAATTAATGCGGATGAAACGCTGACAGCTTCTGTGGAATTGACAATCAGCCACGAAAACAGGGAGGCTATTGCAAACCTTGACGGACTGATGGCAAAAACGGCATCAGGTGGTATTTCCATGATGACGAAGCGCAAAAGTGACAGCATCACATATGTCTATTCTTTTGATGCTATTTCAATGTCATCTTATATCAGCCGTATGAATACAATTTTGCGGACAGACAACACGATTTTTGAAATTACAACGGCGCAGGATGATACACAGACATTAAAAGCTAGACAGTACATCCATCAATTTCTGGATGCATCTTATTTTGTAGATTATTCTCTGCCGGATGCCTCTGTCGTTTACAGTGTGACACTTCCGGGCAAGCTGTCCTTTGATTCATGCGACGGCGTCGGCGGCTATATTACAGACACCGATTATACATCGGACGAAAACACGACGACGGCGGTTGTTGTTATGAATCCGAGTGATGAAGTGACCGTCGGTTTTGGCACAGATATTTCACTGGAAAAAATCGATGCTTACACAAAAGTTTATAACGATCACAAGCTTGAGCGGAAAATCAGCTTTTATTTATCTTCGGATAAGGATGCGCTGATCGGTGCCAACTTTACGGAAAAGCTTAATGAGCATACAAACGAAAATATAAGCTTTGAAAAAACCGAGGGTGACGATACAGCAGTTTATGATGTGACAATACAGGCAAAAAGTCCGAAGGAGATGTCAAGTCTGACGGCGCTGTTTTTAAACGGTACAGAGTCTGTGCAGGATATTTCCATGAGCGGCGGCATTAACGAAAAAAACAGTCTTCACAAAATACGCTTTGCCTACAATGATATGATTGACTTTTCATCATTTTTGGGCGGATCGGATGTCACGGACGGTATTGTGTATACCTTTGAATATCCGGGCGGCTATACAGCGTCTTTTGAGGATGCTTCCGCCTATGAGGAGGTTTCACAAAACGGCAACCGGCTGTCATGTAAGACATTTAATAAGACTGTATCTGTAAAAACAACGGCAGAAAAAGCAAACGTGGAAGGCTACCTGCTTCAGGTATTTTGGTATCTGTCGCTTGTGGGCATTTTACTTTCGATGTTGTTCAGTCTGCCGAATCTTATCCGCTGTGCAAAAGCACGGCACTTTTCCGGTGAAGAACTGGAAATTTATACAAAAAAAGGCTATATTATTGTGACAATATTTGCTGTCAGCATTGTCATATTTGCTATTGCATCAGTAAGGCTGATTTTTGGGGTGTATTAAGTGAATAAGAAGCAGGAAGTAAATGATTTCTGCACAATAAATAAGGTCTCCGTCCAAATGGTCGGGGACCTTTAAAATTATATAGTGCGTGAAATTTTTAAAGTGTTTTTTTGTTCCGACGTCCTGACGCAATATAGCAGACAGCACAGATGGCACTGCCCAAAATCACTAAGGCAAGTATCATGATCGCACAGTGCATAAAAAAGGTGTCGGGCAGCACAGTGATGATTGCGTCCTCTGACGGATTAAAAATCCAGTAGTCATTTGAAAAGAAAATGTGGTGAAAGGTCACAAAGGCTTTTTTCCAGTTGGCAGCAATAAAAATGCCCAGTGCCGCCGGAATGACGATAGTAAATATGGCGGTAAGCTTTAAATAAAGCCTGTCTTTTTTCTTTATATTAATAAAAATAAGTACGGCTGAAAGGATAAAGGCGGCAATGCCGATGCACTGGATGCCGACAAAGATTGCTTTGACTTCTTCAAAGTGGATGCGGCCGTGTTCGGACATGGCAAAGTCGGGAAATTCTAAGGTGTCATTGTTAAACATGGAGTTATAATCAATAAGGATATCATAATTCTTTTTGATTGTTTTGGCATCGACGCCGGAAGTTTCGGCAATGTTTAAGTGGCCGATGTCAAAATAATAAAGCGGTCTGAAGTTTAAGGTGATGGTGACGGATAAGGCAATAATAAGCATCATAAGGCTTGCCGCCGTCATGATATTTCTGAATAATTTCATCGTAAATCCTCCTGTTGTGTTGCCGGCAAAGGACAAAGCATCTGCCGGAAGTTAAAATAAGTATACGATGAAGTGAAACTATGGTCAAGTCATGAGCGGTCAGGACATGACATAAAGTTTTGGATAAAAGCGCTTTACATCAGTGATATTCCTGTGGTATACTTGATACGCTTAAAATTCATAAAATCAGAGGACACTCTGGACTTGTTCGCAAACTTCCAAGGATAAAAAACTAAGAATCTTTAAGTTACTTTACATTGCGTTCTCCGGGCTGCCGTCATCAAGGGCAGCTTTTATATTGATTAAGTTTGCTGTGGAGGGCGCAGGCGATGGTGCCGATTATAAAAGTAAGGAGATAGGAGAGATGAATTTGATTCCAAACAAAAAAGTTATTATTGATTGTGATCCCGGCATTGATGATGCGCTGGCGCTGATGCTTGCCTTAGCTTCAAAGGAGATTGAAGTGCGTGCGGTGACGGTTGTGTGCGGTAATGTACCTGTAGATATGGGTACGGCAAATGCTAAGCTTGTTTTAAAGCTTATGGGCAGGGAGGATATCCCTGTGATTGCGGGTGCCAAAGAACCGCTTTCACGTCCGCTTGTGACAGCTCAGGATACCCATGGTATGGATGGGCTTGGTGAAACAAAGTGGGGTGAGATGGCAAAGAAGCTTTATGGCTCAGACGGTGCGGCTTCTAAGGAAAATATGGCGGCAGCCTATATCGCAGAGTCATTGTCTTGTGAACCCGGTATTTCTGTCATTGCCCTCGGACCGATGACAAATATTGCAGCAGCGATGAAGATGAACGTTGAAGCATTTAAAAATATCGGTTACTTTATAAGCATGGGCGGCAGCTATAAAAGTCATGGCAATTGTTCGCCGGTGGCTGAATTTAATTATTGGGTTGATCCGGAGGCGGCACGTTATGTTTATGAGCATACGCCTGTCAAAATTCACATGGTTGGCCTTGATGTGACAAGAGAAATTGTTTTAAGGCCGGATATATGCAGTTTAATCAGCCGTTTTGAAAATGAGCGGGCTGAATTTATATTAGATATTACAAAGTTTTATACAGATTTTCACTGGAAGCAGGAGAAAATTCTTGGCTGTGTCATCAATGATCCGCTGGCTGTGGCCTATTTTCTCAGCCTTTGTACAGAAAAAGAAAGTCTTTGTACCGGATTTGACAGCTATGTGACGGTAGAGACCGAAGGCCTTTGCGCCGGACAGAGTATTGTGGATGATTACGGTTTCTGGCAGAAGCCATCCAATGCACATATACTTACAAAGACAGACACCAGTCGTTTTATGACGATGTTTTTGACGGCATTATTTCCTGAATATACCGCGGACATTAAAATCGGACTTTCCCATGTTTATGGTGTAAAGGGGGTGGAAATCCATGAATAAGCGTCCTCAGATTATAAAACAATGCATGACAGCCTTTGGTATTGCAATCAATATTGCAGGTGCTTTTATTGCAATGAATCTTCATTTGCCGATTTATATGGATTCCATCGGTACGGTTATGAATGCGGCGCTTCTTGGCCCCGGATGGGCTGTAGCGACAGGCCTTTTGGGCAGTATTTTAAGCGGCGTACTTTTTGATGTATATTCATTTTATTTTGCCCCGGTACAAATATTTACGGGACTGATTGCGGGCTATCTTTTTAAGACAAAGTGGCTGCATAAAAAATATGTTCCGGTTGGAACACTTGCATTTTCTTTGCCTGTATCTTTAGTCAGCGCAATGATTTCTGCCTTTGTTTTTGGCGGAATCACATCGTCCGGCTCATCTTTTTTGGTACAGATTATGACAAAAGCGGGAATGAATCTGACAATGAGCTGTTTTATTGTTCAGATAATTACAGATTATGCAGATAAACTGGCTGCCGTACTTATTGTCAGTGCAGTAATGGCGGCGATGGGCAGTGAGATGAGAAATAAGCTTAGGGGGAGCGTTCATGGACAGGTATAGTAAAATTACAAATAAAAATATAAGGGAAATCGTCCTTTTAAAAGCATTTCCGTGTGCGTGGGGCAAGTGTGCGTTCTGCGATTATATTGATGATAATTCGAGAGATGAGGCAGCAATGATAAAGCTTAATGAAGAAGTGCTTTCTCATGTGACCGGTGAGTTTGGCGTGCTTGAGGTAATTGATTCGG
>USSL01000172.1 GCA_900557175.1 uncultured Eubacteriales bacterium | reverse complement strand
AAGACCGAGGATTTGGTCGGCCCTTACGAACTGCATGATTTTTATATGTATTATATTTTAAGATTCGGCTACACGCCGTCAAAAATATTCCGTCTTGCCTGTCTTGCCTTTGACGGAATCTATGACAAAAAAACAATTTATAAATGGCTGAGAACATTTTGCTGGCGTTTCTTTGCACAGCAGTTTAAACGTTCCTGTCTGCCGGACGGCCCGAAAGTCGGTTCAGTCGCTCTTTCACCGAGAGGTGATTTGAGAATGCCAAGTGATGCTTCATCAAAGCTTTGGATGCGGCAGCTGGATGAAATTGAAAAACAGTATCAATTATAGGACGACTGGGAGACAGCAGACTGCCCGAAAAAAATAGATACCTGAAATGCAAGAGGCATAGATAATTTACGGAGGAGGCATTTTCAGCCGCCAAAGCAAAATATCTATGCCTTTTGCATATTCAATACACTTAATTTTTACGGGGCAGCCTGTGACAGCGCCTTATTAATCGCCTCCAAAAGCAGCGATACAGTATATTGGTTTGAGGATGAATACGTAATTTTATTCAGTGGTACATTTTCTTTAAGCTGTCGTGAAATGTCGTTCATACATGTCTCAAGAAGCGGATAAGAGAGTGCTGTTGCTTCATCCATTTTTGTGAGTGCAGCATCTGCAATGCCGTCCTTTGTGACTGTAACTTCGATGCCGACAGATGTATCGCCGAGGTCAATTGAGGAAGTGTAAACACCGGCTTCATATTCGGGAACTGCAGCCATTGTCTCCTCGGCTGTCTGCCGGCTGAACATATAAATGAGCAGAATGACGAGAAGCAAGGCAAGTACGGCAAATACAAGCGTGTAGATAATTTCTTTCATATGTAAAATAATAATATGCGTTTTGGATTTCATGTTCTGCCCTCCGGGAAGCGTCAGTGTTATGAGACGCTGAAATATTTAATATATCTTATGTTTGAAGAATGAAAAATATAACAAACAAATGTTCGAAAGAGGCTTGAATTTTAATTAGCCTTATGTTAAGATGGGCATATAAAACAGGATATGAAAAGACAGCAAAAGGGGGCAGGATGATGGCGCTGCAGCTTATTTTAGGGGGAAGCGGCTATGGAAAGTCGCAGTTTATGTATGAACAGGTAATCCGGGCATCTATAGAAAATCCGGACTTGAATTATATTATTATTGTACCTGAACAGTATACGATGCAGGTTCAGAAAAAAATTGTCAGTATGCATCCAAAAGGCGGTATGCTTAACGTTGATGTTGTAAGCTTTGGACGTTTGGCTTACAGGGTGTTTGATGCCCTAAATATGCCGAAGATGCTTATTTTGGAGGATATTGGTAAAAGTATGGTCCTTCGCAAAGTGATGTCAGCGATGGCTTCCGAGCTGACTGTACTTAAAGGGAATGTGCGAAAGCAGGGTTTTGTCGGTGAGATGAAGTCGGCAGTATCAGAGCTGTTACAATATCATGTGACGCCGGGGCAGCTTCTTGAACTTTCGGAAGAATTGTCATCCCAGCCGATGCTTTCGGGAAAGCTTCATGATATCGGATGTATTTTTGAAGCTTTTCAAAAAGAAATTGAAGACAGATATATGACGGCGGAGGAACTTTTGGACAGGTTTACCGCAGTCGTGCCGGATTCAGAATTTTTGAAAAACAGTTATATTTATCTTGATGAATTTACGGGTTTTACGCCATCCCAGTACAAGCTTCTCGGTGCGCTGTTAAAGCAGGTGAGAGATGTCCAGATTTCCATAACGGTTGATGTGCGTGACAATTTTTATGAGACAGGCGCACCGTTTAAGCTTTTTTATCTGACAAGAGAGACAATCCATCGTCTTGAGCGCCTTTGCATGACAGAACATATTGAAAGGTCAGAGGATATTGTTTTAAAAGATGGCGTGCGATTTAAAAACAGCAGGGCGCTTGCCTTTATGGAACGACATATTTACAGGAATCAAAAAGGAAGTGTTTACGATGCACCGACAGATGACATCCATCTTTTACCGGCGATGAATCCGGCGGCGGAGCTTCGTGCTATGACACATCGTATGAAAAAGCTTTTGAGGGATGGCGTGCGGTTTCGGGAAATGGCTGTAATTACAGGTGATTTGTCAGTTTATGGCCATATGATTGAGCGTGAGATGGCGCAGGCAGAGATTCCTTATTTTATTGACAGCAGAAAAAGTGTGCTTGAAAATTGTCTTGTGGAGTTTGTTCGTGCACTTTTGGAAGTTGTCAGTGATGACTTTAAGTATGAGAGTGTATTCAGATATTTAAAGACAGCGATGACAGATATTTTGGACTTGGATATTGACCGGCTTGAAAATTATATTTTAGCGACAGGCATCCGTGGCGCAAAACAGTGGATGAAGCCTTTTGAACGGCGTTATAAGGGAATGTCAGAGGGAGAAATTGAACTTATCAATGAGACGCGGCATCAGGTCATGGAATGGCTTTTGCCGGTGAAGTCGGCCATTGATAGTTCAGACGGCACAGCCGGAAGTTATGCCGGGATTTTGATGGATTTTTTAAAAACACATGATTTTGAAAAACGGATTGATGCGATGTGTGAGCGTTTTGAGGCGGACGGTGCGCTTGCCCTTGCCAAAGAATACAGTCAGATTTACGGTGCGGTAACAGATATTTTAGAGAAGCTGATGTCTGTGCTTGGAAGTGAGCCGATGAGTCTTAAAGAATTTTCGGATATTTTGGATGCCGGTTTCGGAGAGGCAAAGGTCGGCATTATTCCGCCGGGACTTGATCAGGTTATTGTCGGTGATTTGAGACGTACAAGACTTGACGGCATACGCGTGATGTTTTTTGTGGGTGTCAATGACGGGATTGTGCCGTCAGCACTTAAAGAGGGCGGACTTATTAATGATATGGATAAGGAATTGCTTGCTCAAAAGTCGGTTGAACTTTCGCCGACGGCAAAGCAGGATGCATGTACAGACAGATTTTATATTTATACAGTGCTCACAAAGGCATCACAGGCTTTATATGTAAGTTTTTCTAATGTAGACGCACATGGGAAGCCGATGCGGCCTTCATCGCTTATATCAAAGCTGACGGCAATGTTTCCGTCCCTTGGGCTTTCGCCGGATGATGCCGGAAAAGAAGACAGCCTTGAACTTTATGACAGACGTGAGATGATTATGGCATTGACAGACGGATTTGGATCGTGCCGGCAGGGACACGCAGACAGGCTTTGGCTGCAGCTTTATCTTTGGCTTCGCAGTAGGGATGCCCGGTATGTACAGCGGCTGTGCGGTGCAGCTTTTTTAAGTCATGAGGATGACCGCCTCTCAGACAGGGCTGTGCGGGCGCTTTACGGACATACGCTGGAGAATAGTGTGACAACACTTGAAAAGTATGCATCCTGTGCATATGCACATTTTCTTATGTATGGTCTGAAGCTTAAGGAAAGAGCCGAGTACAGAATCGAAGCGCCGGATTTGGGTATTTTGTTTCACAGCGCCTTAGAATTGTTTTCAAAGCGTCTTGCCGGTTCAGAATATACGTGGCATACAGCGCCGGATGATTTCAGAGAGCGTCTTGCCGGTGAATGTGTGGAGGCAGTGGCGGCAAACAGCCGCAATGCCATACTTTTAGATAATTACAGAAATAAGTTTTTAATATACCGTCTTGTGCGTATGGTGCGCCGCACGGTGTGGGCACTTCAAAAGCAGCTTCAAAAAGGCAGCTTTGAGCCAAAGGATTATGAGCTTCGTTTTGATCGTGACGGTTCGGGAACGGTAGATATTGCGCTGTCCGATGATGAAGTGCTGCACCTTAAAGGGACGATAGACCGGCTGGATACGTGCGAGGATGATGAGAATATTTATGTCAAGGTTGTCGATTATAAATCGGGTTCTAAGAAGTTTGATCTGGTGGCTCTTTATTATGGCCTTCAGCTTCAGCTCGTTGTTTATATGGATGCGGCGATGGATATGAAACGCCAAGAGAGCAAAAAGCAGATCATTCCGGCAGGTATTTTGTATTATCATATTGACGATCCGCTTGTTTCGGCAGTTAGCACGCAGGAGGCGGAGGATGTCACGGAAGCGCTTTTAAAGGCACTTAAGATGAACGGGCTTGTTAATGAAAATATGTCAATCATCCGTATGATGGACGGCAGCTTTGATAAGGAGTCGGATGTGATTCCTGTAGCGCTCAATAAGGACGGCACGCTGTCTAAAAAATCAGCAACGGCATCCACAGAAAAGTTTGGGCGGCTGTTTGATTTTACAGCACAGACGGTACGGCGTATCGGCCGTGATATATTAGACGGGCGTATTGATGTCAGACCGTATAAGCGTGGCAGCAAAGGAAATGCCTGTACGTATTGCGCTTATAAACCGGTGTGCGGTTTTGATGAAACAGTTGACGGCTACAGCTTCCGTCAGCTCGCTGAGCTGTCGGCGCAGGCTGTGTGGCATGAGATATGCGGAAAGGAGCAATAAGATGGGTGTGACGTGGACGAAAGAACAAAAAAAAGTCATTGATGAGCGCGGCCGCAATATTTTAGTGTCAGCGGCAGCCGGATCGGGAAA
>USSL01000171.1 GCA_900557175.1 uncultured Eubacteriales bacterium | reverse complement strand
TCAGCCATTCAATATGCTGTTCGTCCAAATAGTTTGTCGGCTCGTCAAGAAGCAGGATATCCGGCTTTTCAAGCAGAAGCTTTGCAAGCAGTATTTTTGTACGCTGGCCGCCGCTTAAATCAGTCACATCCCTGTCAAGTCCGATATCGTCAATGCCGAAAGCGCGGGCGATTTCATCAACTTTGGCGTCGATCATATAAAAATCGTGCTGGGTGAGCATATCCTGGATTGTGCCAAGCTCGTCGAGCATTTTTGCCATTGTGTCTTCATCGGCATCGCCCATATGTTCGCAGATTTCATTCATCTTAGCTTCCATATCAAAAAGCCATGTGAAGGCTGACTTTAAAACATCGCGGATGGTCATGCCCTGAGTGAGTACCGTATGCTGGTCGAGATAACCGACGCGGACATTTTTTGCCCATTCCACAGTACCCTCATCCGGCATCAGCTTGCCTGTAATAATATTCATAAATGTTGATTTTCCTTCACCGTTGGCGCCGATGAGGCCGATATGTTCACCTTTTAAAAGACGGAAGGAAACGTTATTAAAGATGGCACGGTCACCGAAACCGTGGCTTAAGTTTTTTACATTTAAAATCATATTTTTTTCTCCTTTTACTGCGCCGGGCAGTCATTCTTACTGATTGTAACTTAAAGGGGCGGGATTTGCAAGCATTTTACGGTTTGTGGTATAATATGATTGCACATAGTGCAATCCAAGCTGACGAAGTCAGCTTGCCGTCACGTCCGTGACGATTATACCGGCAATCCACGGCTTGCAAAGCAAATGCCCTTCGGGCGCTTGCTTTCCTGCGCACGTGGTATAATGATTGCACATATTAAAAAAGCGGAGGGGTTATTGATGGAAAAGAGTAAAAATAAGGAGGCCTGTCTAAACGAGACAGCGTGTATTGCGGCCGCGGCGGGATATTTTAAGTCGCTGGCCGCGAAAATTAACAGCCGTTTTAATGAGCTTCATCTCGTTGATGAGGATGGCGTGAATGCTGTGATTAAACAGGATGCTGCAAAAATTGAAGCGCTTGCAAACGGGCAGGATGGCCACTGGAAAAAGATTTTTTCTTCGATATTTTCTTATTATGAAAAGTTTTTTGATCTGATGGGTACGCTGATTGTTGCCGATGATGATGAATTTGAAAAGCTTGAAATCGTCTGCGGACATTTTCATATTCCGAAGCGGATATTTATGAGATATTTTGTGAATTATGATATATCTATGTTTGTTCAGGATATAGAAAATTTACATCGTATTTTAAAAAATAACTTGATGTAAAAAGCGGCACAGCCGTATACTTATAATAATGACATTCAGGTCAGTAAACACTGATCTGCTAAGGACAACTCAGGGAGGAAATAAAGATGTCGCGTTTTAGTGTAAAGAAGCCGTATACAGTCATTGTTTCGGTGCTTATTGTACTTATTTTGGGAATTGTTTCGTTTACGAAGCTTTCGACAGACTTATTGCCGAATATGGAGCTTCCGTATGCGATTGTTATGACGACTTATCAGGGGGCCAGCCCTGAACAGGTGGAGCAGGTTGTGACAGAGCCGGTAGAAGCTTCGATGGCAACAGTGAGCAATATTAAGCATGTCAGTTCCACATCGTCTGAGAATTATTCCGTCGTTGTTTTGGAATTTAATACCGATACAAATATGGATTCGGCGATGCTTGAAATGAGAGAAAGTCTTGATATGCTCCGCTCGTACTGGCCGGATGGGGTTGGTTCGCCGATGATTATGAAGATGAATCCGGATATGATGCCTGTCATGGTGGCAGCCATTGACGGTGAGGCAATGACGCCGCTTGAGATAACGAAGCTTTTTAATGAGAAAATAAGCCCGGATATTGAGAGTATGGAGGGCGTTGCGTCAGTGACAGCATCAGGTCTTACAGACAGCTTTATTCAGGTTGTTTTGAGTGAAGAAAAGCTGGACGGATTCAGCGAAAAGCTGACAGGAAAAATTAATGACAAATTTTCTGAGGCTGAGGGAGAACTGGATAAAAACAAACAGAATCTTGAGGATGGCAGGCAGTCGCTTGAAGCGGGTAAGGAAAGTGCTGCATCCCAAATGGCTGAGGCCGAAAATAAGCTGACCGACGGCAAAATCCAGATTGCACAGGGGAAAAATGAGCTTGCAGATAAGAAGACGCAGCTTGAGCTGGCGCAGCAGGCTGTAGATATGATGGAAAAAGAACTTTCTGAGGCTGAAGGGCGTCTTAGTGAGCTCGGTATCCAGCTTGAAACCGCGCGGGCGTCTCAAAGTGCAATGAGCCAGTCGATTGAAGCGCTCAAAGGGCAGAAGGCGGCGGCAGAGCAGGCAAAGACGGAAGTAGAGAGCGAGACGTTTAAGCAAAATTACGAGGCGGCGGTATCGTTAAAAGCTGAGCTTGAAACAAAGATTTCTGAGGTGATGGGAAATTCCCAGCTTTCTGAGGCGGAAAAACAGGCGCAGCTTGAAGTGCTCAATACTCAGCTTTCTGAGGTGGATGCCCGTATTGCAGAATATGATGCAAAAAAAGCATTGGCAGAAAGTGTCGATACAATCACACAGCAGCTGGAAACGTTAAGCGGCGAAAAGGCGAAGCTTGACGCCGAGATTATTCAACTGGAGACGTCCTATGAGGCGGCGAAGGCATTGCTCGGAGATACGGCAGCGGCACATGAAAAAATTAATACGGCAAAAGAGCAGCTGGCACTCGGACGTGAGGCTGTGGCGCAGGCGGAAGAAAAAATTGCAGCCGGAGAGCAGACCGTGGATGATGCGATGGCGGCGCTCAGCAAAAATAAGGCGCTGGCAACGATTGATATGAGTGTGACCGAGGCACAGCTTGCGGCAGGTGAGGCAAAGCTTTCGGAAGCTAAAGCAGAGCTTGATCAAACAAAAGAATCTGCCCTTGCGGGTGCTGATATCGGTAAGGTTATTACAAAAGAAACTGTCGAAGGTATTTTAATGGCGCAGAACTTTTCAATGCCGGCCGGTTATGTGACAGAAGACGGCATGAGCTATATGGTGCGCGTCGGCAATAAATTTGAAAATATTGATGACATTAAAAAGCTTGTGATTGCTGATTTATCAGAACAGGGGCTCGGCGAGGTATATCTTGAGGATGTAGCCGATATTGCCGTCAGTGACAACAGTGGTGAGGTTTATGCAAAGATGAATGGCAATGCCGCTGTTCTTATTTCTGTTGAAAAGCAAAACGGCTATTCGACAGCGGATGTTGCAAAGCGTGTCCGCAATTATATGACCTCTGATACGGTGGCAGGCTATGGCGTGTCTATGACTGCACTGATGGATCAGGGAATTTACATAGATCAGGTGATCGGCTCGGTACTGAGTAACCTTGTGATTGGTGCTTTTTTGGCAATTATTGTACTGTTTCTTTTCTTAAAGGATATACGGCCGACGTTAGTCATTGCAGTGTCAATCCCGGTCAGCGTTGTTTTTGCAATGACACTGATGTACTTTACAGGTGTTTCCATGAATATAATTTCATTATCGGGACTTGCGCTCGGTGTCGGAATGCTTGTAGATAATTCAATTGTTGTTATTGAAAATATTTACAGACTGCGAAGTGAGGGGACACCGGTTAAAGAGGCAGCCATTGCCGGTGCAAAACAGGTCACCGGTGCGATTGTTGCTTCAACATTGACAACCATCTGTATATGGGCACCGATTATTTTTACAGAAGGACTGACGCGACAGCTTTTTGTTGACCTTGTACTGACCATTGCCTACTCGCTGATTGCCAGTCTTATCGTCGCATTGACTGTTGTGCCGATGATGGCGGCGGGCGTTTTAAAAACAACGCAGGAGCGTGTGCATCCGATTTTTAATAAGTTTTTGAACCGGTATGAGAAGGTGCTTTGCTGGTCGCTGTCACACAGGCTGATTGTTATTGCTGTAACTTTTGTACTTCTTGGTGCAAGTATCGGCGCAGTGCTCGTGCGCGGCATGGAATTTATGGGGGAATCTGACGCGCCGCAGATTTCTGTTTCAATAAAAATGGATGAGGATACGACATTTGATGAGGCTGCAGCGATTGCCGACGAGGTGATGATGCGTACCGGCAAGGTGGAAGGTGTTGCCGATGTCGGCGTGATGCTCGGCTCCGGTTTAAGTATGATGAGCTCTATGGGCGATACCGCAACTGACAGTGCAATCATGTATGTGCTTCTGGATGAAAACCGCAAGCTGACAAGTCGGCAGATTGCCGGTGCGATCGAGGATGCATCTGCGGATATGGATTGTGAAGTGACAGCTTCAGGAACGACGATGGATATGTCCGCACTCGGCGGTTCGGGTATTCAGGTGATGATTAAGGGCAGAGATATTGACACGCTGAAAGAAATTGCATCAGATCTTTCTGAGATTATGGCCTCATTGGAAGGAACGACAGATATTTCTGACGGTCAGGAGAGTCCATCGCCTGAGCTTCGGATTACGGTGAATAAAAAAGAAGCTATGCTTCACAATTTGACGGTGGCACAGATATATCAGCAGATTTCAGCGGCAGTGTAGGCTTCTTCGGCAGCGACGTCGCTTTCAACAGATGATGCGGAT
>USSL01000170.1 GCA_900557175.1 uncultured Eubacteriales bacterium | reverse complement strand
CATATTTTCTGCACTCGGATTACGGCGCTTACGGCGTGATGCTTATTTATGTATTTTATGTTTTCAGAGACAGAAAGCTTGCAAAATCACTGCTTGCAGTGCTGATTTTCGGTTTTATGCCGGGAATCCAGATTTTTGCCTCAGCGGCGCTTGTGATTTTGTGGTTTTATAACGGACGAGAGGGCTATAAAAGTCCGGCGGCAAAATGGGGCTTTTACCTTTTTTATCCGCTGCATTTATTTGTTTTGTATATGATAAAAATAATGATATAGGCGCATGGCGCGGAAAGGAATCGACTTATGGAAAAAATAGCAAGCTTTACAATTGATCATTTAAAATTATTGCCGGGTATTTATGTTTCAAGAAAAGATAATATCGGCAAAGAAACGGTGACAACTTTTGATTTGCGGATGACGCGGCCGAATTTTGAGCCGGTGATGAATACGGCGGAGGTGCATACAATTGAGCATCTCGGCGCGACATTTTTAAGAAATCATCCGGTATTTAAAGACAAGACGGTTTATTTCGGACCGATGGGCTGCCGTACAGGTTTTTATCTTCTTCTGGCCGGCGACTATACGTCAGAGGATATTAAAGGGCTTGTGCTTGAAATGTTTGAATTTATAAGGGATTTTGACGGTGAAGTTCCGGGCGCATGTGCAAAGGATTGCGGCAACTATCTCGATATGAATCTGAATATGGCCAAGTATATTGCTAAAAAATATGTCGATGAGGTGCTTTTAAATATTTCTGAGGAAAGGCTTGTTTATCCGCAGTAAGCGCTGCATAATTTTTGCATCATTCAGGCATACTGATGCTGTCGGCAAAATGCGCCGTCAAAATGAAGGATGTCTGGAGGTGGCATGATGATAGGCAGACAGGACGAACATCAGAGGATGCACTGGTTTCCGAGAATGAATCATCTGACCGATGATCTTCTTGGAAATATAGACGAGCCGTCCGGCGAGACAGTCACTGACGACCATTCGGGCAGTTATATCGGTGATTTTCCGCCAAAAGATGAGTACAAAAGAGGCATTTATGATTAAAGCGGGCGCTGCCGTAAAAGGCGGCGCCGCAAAAGTCTTGAAGTATCAGAGCGCATGTGATAAACTAATAACAGTTATATTCGAATAGATTTAGGAGGAACATCATGTTAGACGGAAATAAAATACTTTTCAGCGGTATGCAGGCGACAGGAAACCTGACACTTGGAAATTATCTTGGTGCGCTGAAAAACTGGGTAAATTTGAGTGAAGAATACCAATGTTTCTTTTCAGTTGTTGATTTACATTCAATTACGGTCAGACAAAATCCGACGGAGCTTAAACAAAGAGCACGGAATCTTTTCGCACTCTATATTGCAGCAGGGCTTGATCCGGAGAAAAACTGTATTTACTATCAGTCCCACGTCAGCGGCCATGCGGAACTTTCATGGATTTTAAGCTGCTTTACTTATATGGGTGAGTTAAGCCGTATGACACAGTTTAAAGATAAGTCGGCAAAACATGCAGATAATATTAATGCAGGACTTTTTACATACCCGGTATTAATGGCAGCGGATATTCTCCTTTATCAGGCGGATGTTGTTCCGGTGGGCGATGATCAGAGACAGCATCTTGAGCCGACAAGGGATATCGCGATGCGCTTTAATAATATTTACGGCGATGTATTTACAATTCCGGAAGCTTATTACGGAAAGAGCGGCGCGCGTATTATGAGCCTTCAGGATGCATCGAAGAAGATGTCAAAGTCTGATGAAAATCCGAATGCGAGTATTTATCTTCTGGATGATCCGGACACGATTATGCGTAAGTTTAAGCGTGCGGTGACAGATTCAGATACAAAGATTATTTATACGCCGGAGAAACCGGAGATAAGAAATCTTTTGGATATTTATACAGCAACGACAGGTGTCAGTGTTGACGAGGCTGTTGCGGGCTTCGAAGGCAAAGGCTATGCCGAGCTTAAAAAAGAAGTCGGAGAGGCTGTTGTGGCCTGCCTTAAACCGCTTCAGGATCGCCATGCGGATTTGATGAAGAATAAAGATTATCTTGATAAATATATTAAAGAAAATGCAGAAAAAGCAAACTACTATGCGACAAAGACATTGAGAAAGGTACAAAAAAAGGTCGGTTTCCCGGTGCGTGTGAGATAGGCTTAAAGGAGGAGAAAAGCGATGGCAGATAAGTATGTAGCTTATGTCGGCTCTTATACAAGAGGTAAAAGCAAGGGATTATCCATTTATGATGTGGATGAAAATTTTAATTTTAAGGAAAGAGTTGTTTTTGAAATTAACAATCCGTCATATGTTGTGCTCTCGCACAATGAAAAGTTTTTGTATACATCCTGTGACGAGGGTGTAGCTGCGTTCAGAGCGCTTGATAACGGCGGACTTGAACTGTTAAATAAGGCTTCAGTCAACGGACTCCGCCCGTGTTATCTTGCAGTTGATAAGAAGAATGAATATCTTGTAACTGCCGGATATCATGACGGTAAGATGACGATTTTAAGAATTAACAAGGACGGCAGTGTCGGTGAGGTGACGGACGAGGTATTTATGAAAGGCCTTGGCAGTGACGCGGGACGTCATTATTTATGTCATGTCAATTGTGCGCTGTTTTCACCGGATGAGCGCTTTGTGTTCAGTGTCGATATCGGTATGGATCAGGTAAAGATTTATGAATTTGACCATAAAACAGGCAAGATTAAGCTTCAGGGTATTTTGCGCTGCGAGCTTGGCAGCGGTCCGAAGCATATGTTGTTTTCAAACGACGGCAAGTATGCTTATCTGACATTTGAAAACAGCAATGTTGTGAACCAGTATGCCTACGATGCGGAAAACGGTAAATTTACAGAACTCCAGTCGGTATCTACCCTTCCTGAGAAGTGGAACGGCTACAGTAATGCTGTGACACTGAAGCTGACGCCGGATGATAAGTATTTATTTGTATCAAATTCGGGCAATAACAGTGTGGCAATTTATGAGATTGATGAAAAGACAAAAGAGATGACATGCATCTGCATCCTTCCAATCAGCGGTGAATATCCGAAAGATATTTTACTTTCGCCGGATGGAAAAAGCTTCCTTTGTGTCAATCAGGAATCTGACAGCATGACACGTTTTGATGTTTATTACAAAAAGGGATATTTTACAATGAATTATAAACCGATCAAGCTTTACAGCCCGACATCGGTGAAACTGAAAAAAGTATTATAAAAAAATGGCTTTTGAGTGTGATGCTCAAAAGCCGTTTTTTTAATTTTTATAAATTGCTTCTAAATGATCCAGTGAGGCTGTACAGTTTTGCAGAAGTAAATCGGCAACCGTGAGTGCCGCCATAGCTTCGACAACAACAACGGCACGGGGAACGATAATCGGATCGTGGCGTCCTTTAATTTCGATGACCCTTTCATTACCGTCTTTATCTACCGTTTTTTGGGGCTGTGCAATGGACGGCGTTGGTTTTACGGCGATACGCATTGTGATCGGACTGCCGTCGCTGATGCCGCCCAAAATGCCGCCGGCATGATTTGTAGCCTTTGTGACAGCTTTGCCGTTGTAATTCAAAGTGCCTTCGCTATTTTTTTCACCGGGGGCAGCTAAAAAGCTGTCGTTATTTTCAGAACCGAAAGCCTCGGCGGCCAAAAAGCCGTCACCGATTTCAAAGCCTTTGACAGCACCGATGGAAAACATTGCATGGGCAAGACGCGCGTCAAGCTTGTCAAACACAGGCTCGCCAAGTCCTGCCGGAACGCCGGTAATGATGCAGCGGATCACACCGCCGACGGAATCTTTTTCGGCCATTTTTTTATGAAGCAGTGCTTCAGCTGCTTCGGCAGCCGCTTTATCCGGCATATAGACGGCATTTTTCATAATTTCTCCGGCATCAAAATTTTCGTAGTTGACGGAAATTTTATGGATAGCTTCGGTGAAGGTAAGAAATTTAATATTAAATTGGGCAAGCAGCTTTGCGGCAACGGCGCCGGCTGCAACACGGCCGATTGTTTCACGGCCGGAGCTTCGTCCGCCGCCTCTGTAATCCCTGAAACCGTATTTTTGATCAAATGTGAAATCGGCATGTCCGGGACGGTAAACATCCATAATTGCAGAATAGTCCTTGGAGCGCTGTGTTTCGTTAAAGACCATCAGTGAAATTGGCGTGCCTGTTGTTTTGCCTTCAAAGACACCGGAGAGGATTGATACTTTATCTGCTTCCTTGCGCGGTGTTGAGTAGGCGGATTGTCCCGGACGGCGCCGGTTTAAGAAACTCTGAATGTCATTTTCGCAAAGCAAAAGTCCGGCGGGACAGCCGTCAATGACGACGCCGACACCTGCACCGTGGGATTCGCCCCATGTTGTTATGGAAAAAGCAGTGCCAAATGATGAACCTGCCATAAAAATCACCTCGTATGTTTAATTTTGTATAAAGTGTGTATATATTCCCAATTATAGACAATGGACGGTAAATATGCAACCATTGATTTGCTGTAGTAACGTGACACCGCAACTGGTAGGATGACTGGATAAATTTATGAAAAATATGAAAAATAACAAAAAATTAAAGACAATGTGACTGAATCATAAAAAAATAGAACGGCAGATTGTGATATAAAAACGAT
>USSL01000169.1 GCA_900557175.1 uncultured Eubacteriales bacterium | reverse complement strand
GCTATACCGGCAAAAGTGCCGCCATCCTTTACTTTAGATGACGGATGTACTGTAAAGCCGCGCACATGCAGCTTATACATCACAAGGTCATTCATGGCAATCTGCGGCCGTCTGTCACCATGCCAGTCAAAATGCCTGTTCCAAAAGCAAAAACGCTTGTCAGGACGTTTTTCGCCCCATACACCGGCATTTGCAATACCTCTTGCCCATACGTCCTTAATGCACATCGTACCGCACAAATACGCATATTCAAAATAACGTGCCTTTAAATTTTTTATGCAGACTGCATACATATCACCGACAACATGAAAATCATACATCGGTATTTCAAAGCACTGTCCGTCCGCCCATATTTTTAAAATAAACGGTTCTCTTTTATCAAACGCCACGGCAAAATTCATGCCCTTATCTGTTTTAGTCACGCCGGGCGGCTGTATACTCCCCAAATACACATCCAATCCATTTTCTAACTTCAAAATCAATTCCCCTTTTCCGCCTCTATTTTCTCTGCCAGCTCATTCAGATAAACCCAGCGGTCCATCTTTTCTGAAAGTGCATCCTCGGCTTCCTCTTTCTCCTTCATTAACTGCGAAAGCTTTGCCGAATTTGTGGCATTTTCAAGCATTGCCCCGTCAATATCTGAAATTCTTGCCTCAAGCTTTTCAATATCTTCATCAATCGTTTCGTATTCTTTCTGTTCCTTATATGTGAATTTAAGCTTTGGCTGACGCCGCTCTTTCCATTCCTTATAGCCGGCCGACCTTTCTTCTGACTTTTTCTTATCACTAAAAGTTCCCGGCGCCGCTTTGCTGCTGTCACTGCGTCTTTGCTTTGCTTCAATATAATCTGTATAACCGCCCTCATACTGTGTCAGATGACCGTCTGTATCAAATTCAAAAATCCTGTCCACAACATTATCAAGAAAATACCGGTCATGAGAAACCGTAATCACAATCCCCGGAAACGCATTCAGGTAATCCTCCAAAATCGTCAGTGTCGGAATGTCCAGAGAGTTTCCCGGCTCATCAAGAATCAGTGTATTCATCGGCGCAGCCAAAACGCCAAGCAAATACAGACGCCGCTTTTCACCGCCGGAAAGCTTTCCAATCGGCGCATACTGCATATCCGGCGTAAATAAAAACCGCTCAAGCATCTGCGAGGCACTAATGCGTCCGTCCTTCGTCAAAATATATTCTGCAATATCCTTCACATAATCAATGACACGCACCCGCTCATCCATATGCTGTTCTTCCTGGGCAAAATAACCGATTTTAATTGTTTCTCCAATGTCCACACTGCCCTCATCCGGCGTCTCAAGCCCGGCAGCAAGCTTCATGAGCGTCGATTTTCCGCAGCCATTGGGCCCGATAATGCCAAGCCGCTGATTTTTAAGAACAATATAGTCAAAATCATCAATCACCTTTTTTTCACCGAAGCTTTTGCTGACATGATGAAACTCTATCGTCTTCTTTCCCATACGTGCAGCGCCGGCGTCATCAAGCGAAACAGTCTCATCCTTCACCGGCGCCGCTGTCTGTTTCAGCTGCTCAAGTCGCAAAAGACGGGCTTTCTGCTTTGTTGAGCGCGCCTGACAGCCCCGCTTCGCCCATTCAATCTCCATACGCAAAACACTCTGACGCTTTCTCTCGGATGCAAGCGCCATCTCTGCCCGCTGCGCCTTAAGTTCAAGAAACTTCGAATAATTCGCATCGTAATCGTAAATTTTTCCATGGTCAAGCTCAATGATTTTATTGGTCACCGCATCAAGAAAATACCGGTCATGGGTTACCATTAAAAGTGTCCCTTTAAATGATTTCAGATACGCCTCAAGCCATGAAACCATCGCTCCGTCCAGATGATTGGTCGGCTCGTCAAGCAAAAGAAAATCAAAATCACCGGCAAAGGTCTTTGCCATTGCCACCTTTCTTCGCTGTCCGCCGGACATATTTTCCAAAAGCGCATCATAATCATCCACATGAAGACGGCTTAAATGACTCTGAACCATCCAGTCTGTCTCGCTGTTTCCCGAAAGCGCATAGGACGCCACCGTCGCCCCCTTTGGAAAATCAGGGTTTTGCGGCAGGTAAGCGAGGCGGATGCCATTTTGCATGACGACCTGTCCCGATGCCGGCGTTTCAATGCCTGCCACCATCCGAAGCAGCGTCGTCTTTCCCGTACCATTAATACCGACAATCCCTGCCTTATCGCCCTGGGCCAGTCCAAAGGACGCATCATCAAAAATGACCTTGTCACCAAACACTTTGTTTATATGTTCTATATTTAATATGTTCATTGCTTTTACCTCTGTAACCGTTGATACTTCTATGATAAATGATTTTGCATAGTGCGTCAATTACATTTCCGGCAATGCTTTTGTTTCTTTTACATGGCAATTGCGAAATTCTCCTTGCAAATTCCTGTAAAACCTGTAAAATAATATCTGATTGCCTATACACCATCACTTAGTACGACGGAGGTTTTGAATATGATTAGTGCAAATAATGTCACTTTACGCATTGGTAAAAAAGCGTTATTTGAAGATGTGAATATTAAAGTTACGGAAGGTAACTGCTACGGCCTGATCGGCGCCAACGGCGCGGGAAAATCGACATTTTTAAAGATTCTTTCCGGTGTTTTAGAGCCGAGCAAGGGCGAAGTCATTATGAATCAGGGCGAACGGCTTTCCGTATTAAAGCAGGACCATTATCAGTATGATAACTATACAGTGCTTGACGCTGTCATCATGGGCAATGCCCGCCTTTATGAAATTATGAAAGAAAAAGAAGCCATCTATGCCAAAGAGGACTTCACAGAGGAAGACGGCATCAAAGCAAGTGAGCTTGAAGGCGAATTTGCACAGATGGACGGCTGGGAGGCTGAAAGCAATGCCGCCATTCTCTTAAACGGTCTCGGCATTGAAAACGAGCTTCATTACTGCTATCTTCGCGAGCTTGACGGCGGTCAGAAGGTCAAGGTTCTTTTAGCTCAGGCACTTTTTGGAAATCCTGATGTTCTTTTACTCGACGAGCCGACAAACCACCTCGACCTTGACGCTATTGCATGGCTTGAAGAATTTTTAATCAACTTTGAAAATACAGTCATCGTCGTATCCCACGACCGCTATTTCTTAAATAAGGTCTGCACACATATTGCAGATATTGACTACGGAAAAATTCAGCTTTATTCCGGAAACTATGACTTCTGGTATGAATCCAGCCAGTTAATGATTAAGCAGATGAAAGAAGCCAACAAGAAAAAAGAAGAAAAAATCAAGGAACTTCAGGAGTTTATCCAGCGATTTTCAGCAAACGCTTCCAAATCCAAGCAGGCAACTTCAAGAAAACGTGCCCTTGAAAAAATCGAGCTTGATGATATCCGCCCGTCAAGCCGTAAATACCCATACATCGACTTTAAGCCAAACAGAGAAATCGGCAATGAAGTGCTTCAGGTCAATGGTATTTCAAAAACGATTGACGGCGTCAAGCTTCTTGACAATATTTCCTTTACATTAGGCCACGATGATAAAGTTGCCTTTGTCGGCCCAAATGTCAAAGCGACAACAGCGCTTTTTCAGATTCTCGCCGGCGAGATGGAACCGGACGAGGGTTCTTACAAATGGGGCGTCACAACAAGTCAGGCTTATTTTCCGAAAGATAATACGTCCATCTTCTCCACCGACGAAACGATTGTCGACTGGCTGATGCAGTATTCTCCTGAAAAAGACGTCACCTTTGTCCGCGGTTTTCTCGGACGTATGCTCTTTTCCGGCGACGACGGCTTAAAGAAATTAAACGTTCTCTCCGGCGGTGAGCGTGTCCGCTGTATGCTCTCTAAAATGATGATGCTCGGCGCCAACACGCTGATTATGGACGAGCCGACAAACCACCTTGACATGGAATCCATCACAGCCTTAAACAACGGTCTTATGAAATATTCCGGCGTTCTTTTATTTACGTCACAGGATCACCAGTTTGTGCAGACAACAGCCAACCGTATTATGGAACTGACGCCGGGCGGCTTAATCGACAAGCAGTGTACTTACGACGAATACCTCGAAAATGACGAAATGGCAAGAAAACGCCAGATTATGAATATGGACGAGCAGGTTGAAGTAGACGACTAAATTTGCAGTCTGTATCAATTTAAAAGAACCATATGTTTTTGAACGGTCATCAATTCAAAAACATATGGTTTCTTTTTACGCTCTTATTCATTTTTAATCCTTCGGCATCATATCATGCACAATGACCGACAAACACCGAAGCTGATAATCATCCAAATTTTTTAAGTTTTCCAGAATTTCAGCTATAAGTTCAGGATTTTTAAGTTCACTTGCAAAAAATTGTTCCGGCGTAATATGAAAATATTCACATATATTAAAAAAAACAGTCAGCGACGGCAAAGCCTGCTGCTTTTCAATATGATTAATATAACCTGAATTTTGTCCAAGTGACAAACTCATATCTCTCGCAGAAACGCCCCTGCTATGTCTTAACTGTGTCAACCGCTCCTGAAAATACTGCTCATATAATGACCTTAACTCCATCAATCCCACCATACCTTATCTATTGTTTTTTTAGCCCCTGGATTGCATCCAAAAGCTTTTTACACGCATTTTCTATTTGTGTGCGCTCCGCCGTCTCATCATCCAGCACAGC
>USSL01000168.1 GCA_900557175.1 uncultured Eubacteriales bacterium | reverse complement strand
TTTCGTCTCCCAAAATCAACAGTGTATCTCCTGGATTTATTTTGAAAATCTCTCGGGCTTGCTTAGGAATTACGATTTGTCCTTTTTCACCAACCGTCACAGTCCATGCATATTTTCCTTCCGACTTTTCCATGTTCAGTTCTCCTCCGTGAAACAAGTATGATTTGTATAATTAATTATACTTCGTAAAGAGCTTAAAGTCAATATAGCACTGTTGAAAAAGCATCTTTTGTAAAATCATATATTTCCTGATTGCCGAAAAAAATTGTATCACGCACAGGATTCCACGACTTTGTCGTTATATCTCCCTGACTGCCATAATAAAAATTTTCGCTGCCTTCCAGAACTTCCGCCCCGGCAAAGACGCACGTCCCAATGCCTGAAACCATACCGACTGCGACCAGCGGCGTTGCTGCACCTGCAGTGCCCACAATCGCAAGGGTACCGACAACTGCCAGTCCTATACCGCTTATAACTTGCAAAATTCCGGCTTTTTCCCGCGCTTTTGCCAGTTCTTCCTCATATTCCTTCTGAATCTGTTCACGGACACGGGCCTCATCTGCATAGGCCGCTTCAATCCCGTCCATATGTTCATTAAGATAATTTTGGCTGGCATTGACACAACAGACAGCCTCCTTAAGTGCCGCACTCTTAAAAAAATCACTGCTTTCATAAGTTGTCGGATTGACAGTTTTACCGGTGTCATAATCTTTAATCAGCGCCGTCACCGATGTGATCAGCTGCATTAAATCCTCCGCCGCTTGAGCTGATGCATATTCATAATCATCGAAATCTCTATTGAGTTTCCCTGCTTTTTTATACATATTTTTCATGCGCGAAGCCGCATACGACCAATCCGGCATTGGAATGGCAGCGATATCACTGACAGAATCAATAACGTATCTGATATTCCCGTCATTGTCCGCAAACTCATTTCTCCGCAGAATATATTCGTTACTAATATTTTGCAGACTATAAAACTCAAACTCCGTATCCTTATTTCCGTCAATATTATAGTATCCGTCACGATACAAAATATATTTTCCCGAAAAATCTGAAAATACTGAAGCGATCATCTGAAACAAAAGTCCATGAACCTCGCTCAGATAACACTTAATACTGTCTGCCGTCTCACCTGAAAACTGTTCGGAATCTGTAAGACTCTGCATATTTTTTGCACATTTTTCCATAATTTCCTTCCACTGTGCAAACCGCCTTGAGGACTCGTCGATAACCGTCCTTATATCCTCATATTTTATATGTGCCGAACAATGGCCGCACATATACACCGGCATGTCTAAAGAGGAAATGCTGACTTTTGTCATTATTTATCACCTCCGTTCCCACTCAGCTGCCAACGGTCTGCCAGCAGTATGTCTGTCTGCTTTATTTCATAAACCGACTGCTGTATTTCTTTTATATCATGTTCTAGAAAAGCCGCATAAGCGTTCATCATCTCTGTAATTTTATCAAGCGCTTCCACATAAGCCGAAAATGTATTGCCGTCGCTTTCACAGCTTATACGCTGCGCTTCAATATGCATTTTTTCCGCATTCTGTCCAAGTTCGCTAAGCTTTAGCATCAGTATCATCTGATTTATACTTATCAGCCGCATTTATATCCCTCCATTTCATCTGCCTTAATTGAGCAGCTTCTCAATTTCGTTTCCGATAGAATTAATGGCTGAAATAATACCTCCGAGTATTCCGGCCTGTCTGATTTTTTCATTCTCCAGTGATGTGATGACGTCACATATGCTGTCCAGCGCTTTATCGGTATCTCTGTAATAGCTTTCAAGCTCATCCGAAAGCGCCTCCGCTTCTGATAAATGATGATTCTTTTTATCACCTTCCCACTGTACAACATCATCCTTCATACCTTTTGTCCTGTTTTTATGAGCAAGCACATCTGCTTTAAATGAGGTCATTTTTTCCTTTGCACTTCTCATTCGTGTGAGCTTTTCTTCAATTTCTTCAATCTTTACCTCACACCGTCTTTTTTCACTTATCTTTGCACTTCTCTTATTTCTTAATACCGAAAGTTCTGACATTGCCATCACCCTTTCTTTTCTTCTGCCCCATATTTTTTTACTTTACTCAGTTCGTAAATATCACCCTTTTCAAGTCCTGTCTCTTTCACCCACGTATTGACATAATCATTCATTCTTGTCTCATCTTCATCTTTATAGCCCTCATACACAAGCTCTGCAATGTCTTCATGGTTAAAAAATAAAAGCTGATCACCGACAAGCCCCTCCGGATAAAGGCAGCCGCCATAATCGAAATATTTCGGTGTCCCGTCAATCGCTGTCGCAAGCCCGCGGGCAATAATAACAACCTTTCTCACAGAATTTTTCAAAATTACGCATGAGCCAATCGGCCAATAAATCACTTTTTCCATCTTTTTCTTTCTCCCTGAATATTTTATAAAACTGCACTGAAAATTTTTGTCTTCGGATAAATTTCAATCCTAAGCCTGTCATCTGCTCTGCCGTCACCTTTTTCTCGAAGCCGTTCAAAGGTTTCCCGTTTCACCCGGATTCTCATTTTCTTGCCGTCCGGACGAAAACCCTGAATTGAATACTCTGTCCCCGACTCGCGAAGCAGTGTACTTTTTGCAAGTTTGACTTTTGATAGTTCAAGCAGCCTTGTCTGCCCGCTAAAAAAATCCGGCACAGCCTTTAACAGGTCACTGCCCATTATGATGAAACAAACTACTGTAAGCACACTAAACAAAGGTATTGTCGCAGACTGCCAGCCCAGTGTCGGAAATTTAATATAAACGACAGCGGCTGTCAAAAACGTTTCCATGCCAAAAATAATTTCTCTGACAATGCGCATCACAAGCGCCAATCTCCCCTCTACAGGAAAAAACATCGTTGCCGCCGCAAAAATGACGCCGGCTGTCACTAAAACTGGTATATTATTCTCCATTCTCTGCCTCACTTTCCATTAAAACTGTTTTAATCTTACATACTGTGCTTCCGCTGAAATGGTAAGCTTCGCCAGCTTCAAGAGGCTTTGCATATTCCTTAGACACACTGTAGGCAACATCACATAGCTTCTGTTCGCCGATATTTGTAAATATAAGGAAATTTTTACCGTCACGAAGCTGCTTTAAAACCTCCGGCGCACTGTAATTGATTGCCGCATTTTCCAAATCCGTATAAATAATGCATATTTTTAATGCTCTGTATTTTGTACAAAGCAGATGATAAAGTTTCATCATCTCTCTGTCACCGCTCAGCTCCGCAATAACATCATTATTCTGGACCATCCAAAGCAGCAGCGGCGCACTTTCCATCTTCTCCTCCATGCCGTCGATCATCCACTGATACCGTTCCTCCATGACATGAATAAAATAGCCGAGCATCATCTTATATTCTGAGATATCTGCCGTATATGCCCGCACAATAGGAAATTGTGAAAAATCAGATAACTTTTTATCAACACTGTCGATGATATAGCACTCCACCGGCGCCTTTTCGCGCGCCATTGAAAGCGTTGTCAGCATATACCGTATAAAATTTGTTTTTCCCATATGCGGCACTCCGCAAAGCCCTAAAACGCCCTGATTAAGCATGGACATTTTTGTAAGCTCTGTTGTCGCATAATCAATACCGAGAAAAATTTCATACGGCCGGCAGCATATATCCGGAAAATTTCTGTCTATGTAGGCTTTTGTTAAAACTGACGGTATTTCTGGAATCTTTACTGCCCGAAGCCCCGGATTATTTTTATTGATCCGCTCAATATAAGCCTTCGCGGCTTCTGCCTGCTGCATCTCATCTTCACCGTCAAATGCCTGATAAACCTGTATTTCATAAGTTTTGCGGTCGATTTCAGTCAGTGCGCGTCCCGGTACATTTTTAAGCTTCTTTTTACAATGATCAAAAAGATACCCGTATTCATTACTGTCATTGCAGTACAGACAAATTCTCCCTGCAAAATTTGACAAATACTTATATCCGAAGCCGGATGTCTGAAGGTTTGATGCCACAACAGAAATACCGAGAGAAAGTCCTTCTCTGCATAAAGCCAGCAGCTGGTTCTCAAACTTTTCATACAATTCGCGGAAAGCCGCAACATTATCGATCATAATAATAATCTGCGGCAGCTGGTTATGGCCGCTGCGCTTATATGCCTCAAATGAACCGAGGCCGCTGCGCAGCAAAATTTCCTTTCGCCGTTTCGTTTCTGACGCCATCATCTTCATAAATGTTTTTAGTTTTTCATCCTCCACTGATGTCACAACACCGCCCACATGTGCAAGTCCCTCAAACCGTTTAAGCATCATCGACGCAAAATCAAGAATATAAATATTAACCTCTTTCGGTGTATAAATTTGAGAAAGGCCATGAATCATTGTCATCAGCACATTGGTTTTTCCATAACGTGCCGAACCGAGAATAAATATATGATTCCTTGTAAAATCAATCATAAATTCTCTCTGGCTCTGACGCTCAGGATCATCGAGCATACCGACAGGTACAGTGACAACAGGCTGTACATCATAATAGCTTTGTTTCGGCCACGGCAATATTTCCGCTAAAGGCTCCAGACAAATCGGCGGCAGCTTCTCTATATGATTTGCCTCACAATAATGATGGACATAATCGACAAGCGCCTCAAGCTGCCTTTTTCCGCCCTCATTTTTCACCGGTTTCTGCCGG
>USSL01000167.1 GCA_900557175.1 uncultured Eubacteriales bacterium | reverse complement strand
ATTGCGGTCTTTAAGGGCGTTTTTCTGTCCATTTCAATGTGAAATGGATGAATGATAATTATTTGAAAATATCTTAAAAAAACAAATAAATTCAAAAAATGAATTTATTTATCATCTATATTGCAAAAAAAGTATCAGTATTATATAATTGTACTATGCAAATTTTATAAATATTTTTATGAACCAAATAAGAATGCGTTTATAATAATATCCGATTTTGCAAGCAGTATTGAATAATGATAATTCCTTAATAATACCGAAAGAGATTCAAAAATAAGGGTATTGAGGTGAAAAATAAGTTTTTAATTAAAAGGAGGCTTCCTATGCGTAAGTCAGTTATTTTAAAAAATCTTATCCGAAGACCGGTAAAGTCAGTTTTGTTAGTGTCTGTTTTAACATTGGCTGTATTTTTGTTCGGTGTCCGCGTGGCAGAATATGGAGGTCTTCATTCAGGCTCAGAAAAGCTTTCCGATTACTATAAGCCTGTAGGCAGATTAATGGCATTAAACGGCGATACACTGACAGAGGCAGAACCGGCGATAGACATTTTAAACAAAGAAAAAACAGTTGATTTTGTGGATGTAAAACAGGAACTACCGGCAACCTTACCGGATACTTATACGCCGGATAATGATGGCTATGGTATTCCTCAAAATGCCTATATTATCGGAAAGGTTATTGAAAACCGGCCACAGGAGGTTCCTGAAAGCGGTGTGGAAGTTGAAAATGATATTTATAACTATCAGCAGGATTTGCTTGTAGAAATTAAAAAGGTCATTACAGGGTTTCCGGAATATTTACAGGAAGGGGTGACAATAAAACTTCCTTTTTACAGTAATGATATCGCGGAGATTGAAGCGGTGTCAAAACTTGAATGTGGCAGTGAATATATCCTAAAACTGGGATATGTACCTTTTTACAGTGGTATAGAAAACAAGATGAGCTTTCGGCTTGTTTGCGGACAGGAGGGTGCATTAGGATATCTGTCAGAGCATGATGATGTCTATAAGGATGTGCCGGCAACCGTGCAAAAGGATATAGAATTTACAGATGCCCAACAAAGGTATCTTCTTGTAAATGCAACAAAGTCCATGGAACATCTGCCTTATGTAAAAGAAAATTTTTACGTTGAGGAGGGACGGATGCTGACAGAGGAGGACAGTATAAATAAACGCCCGGTTTGTGCAATTAACAAATGGTTTGCAGATTTAAGAAATTTAAAGGTTGGAGATACACTGGCTGTTGAATTAATTCATGACAGGCAGGCTTTGATTTTGAATGAAGATGTTTTGGAAAAAGAAAAGCAGACCGTCTTTCTTGAAATTGCAGGTATTTTTAATTCTGACAATGAGCTGGATATGCAGAGGACATTTACAAGTTCACAAATATATATCCCGGATTCAATCGTTCCTGACGGATGGCAGCATACAGCCTTTGTCGGCTCAACCTCATTTACATTAAATTCACCGGAGGATGTCAGGGCTTTTCAAAAGGATTGTCTCCCAATGTTAAAAGACAACGGGTATGATGTTTCTTTTTTGGAAAACGGCTGGGATAATTTTGCAAACACGGTAACACCGCTGAAAAGAGCTTCAGTGACAGGAATTGCCGTATTTGGGATAATTCTCATTGCTGTGATGGGCGTTGTTATGGTTTACCTCATTTATACAACGCGCAAGATATGGGCGGTGCTCAGGCTTTTGGGGACAAAGAAGAAAAGTCTTACCTTGCAATTCATGGGGATTTCGGTAATATTGGGCTTCGCAGTGATAACTTTAGGAGGTGTCAGTGCATGGCAGTACGGTTTAGGAAAGGCCGAGCAGTCATTGTCAGCTTTACAGACGGGACAGTCATTGATGGTTGACGCCACACCGCAATTACTTGCCGGAATGATAGGGGCTGCATGGTTTTTGTGGTGTATGATAAGCTTTATCGGTGTGCACCTGCTGAATCGGGAAAAGCTTTTGGAACAGCTGCATGAAAAAGGTCAGCGTGTAAAAAATGAGCCTGCAGTTGAAGCGCCAATAAAACAGGTTAAAACGGATTTGGAGATAAATAATGAAGTTTATAAGACGATGCAGGCGCCGGAAATGAAGGTTGAACACAATGTCGGGGCAGCATGGCGACGCCTTTATACGCGTTATGTAGGCCACCATTTAGTGCGTGCATGGTTTCAGAACTTATGTTTATGCGTCATAACGGCATTGTTTATTTTTGGTATCGGTTTCTTTTTGTGGAATATTAAGGAAAACAGCATGAAGATGGATGCACTCTATCCGACAGTTACTGTGAGTGGAAAAATTGTTCCAAAGGATGCAGCGGTTTATATTGAGGGCGGCGGTTATATTTCAAACAATGTGATTGATTATTTAGAAGACAGTCCTTACATTGATCAGCTTGTAAAAGAGGCCGGATGCAAAACAACGATAAAAACGCAAGATGGGAAGCATACGGTTTCCGATGCTGATATAAGAGCCATAGAAGATATGGAAGCGTATACACCGTATAAGGAGGGACTTATTTCGGTGCAGTGGGCCGACGGCTATGATGCCTCGGTTTTTGAAAAAGATTATTATGCCGATGAAACATCTTCAAGTCAAATACCGGCAAAGGTTTTAATGTCAGCAGATACAATGCAAAAACTTGGAGTTTCTGTGGGTGACAGTGTACACTTAATTTTTACAAGCGGCGGTTCGGAGTGGAAGCTGATGCTTGTTGAAATCGCTGGAGGATTTACTGATTCTTCAAATACAAAAGTAATTTTGCCGTTATCCAAGTTTTCAGATGCTGTCGGCAGTGACTATACCGTTTATTCTAAGGCTGATTTTACAATAAACCCTTTGAAAAACAGGGAAATAGATGCCTTTAAAACGGAAGCCGAGGAGATGCTTTTGCAGCCGCAAAACCAAGGCATCGTAGATATAAAGACGGTCATACGTGATGAAGAACTTGTGCAGGCGATAGCGCCGCTTGAAAACACAGTATCCATACTTCAGCTTCTTTATCCGATAGCAGCCGCCATACTCATAGCAATTGCTTCGGCAGTGAATGTACTTTTTATGATGAATACAATCAAAGAAGCTTCGGTACTCAGACTTTTGGGAACGGAAAAAATAAAAACAGAGCTTCTCATTTGTACAGAAAAAATATTCGTTTGCTTTATCGGTATGGTTTTAGGTATCAGTGCAGTGACAGCTTTTTTAGGAAATACAGAAGGACATTTTTATGCGATGGCTGTCGTGCTTCTGCTTTTGGAATTTGCAGCATGTATCGTGACTGAAACCTATATTGTTTACAGATGTCCGCTGCAGCTTATACAGGTGAAAGAATAACCTGCCGTCAATCATAAACGGCAAAATCGGAAAATTATAGGATAATTAAAAATTGCCTATATAGAATAAAACACAAGACGATTTCTCTCGTTTTTTTGTGTAGAAATTTTATAAATATTTTTATGCATTGTGCATATTGTGCGAAAAAACATTTTGATATATAATAAAAAAGATAAAATGTATTAAAAGTAAGGGCGTATGATGTATAAGCCATTTATTAAGTTGGGTGCCTGATTATAAAGCTGAGAATTATATGGCAGAATAACTTAAAAATTTAAAATGGGCTATTAACACGTATATGTGTCCTGTGTTTACACGGGACACATATATTTTAAATATACTGGAAAAGAGGGCAGATTATGGGGAAAAATAATATTTTTATAAAATCTATTTTTCGCAAGCCTTTAAAGGTGATTCTTATATTTTTGATTGTAGTACTGATGAGTTTTACATTTGTAACGCGGATTGTGGAATACACTGTCATAAATAAAGAAGTTAAGCGATTATCAGATTATTATAAACCGGTGGGACGTCTTATTCCGGTAAATAGTGAAGATACAGATTTGAGTAAGGAAGCAGCAAATACTCTTGGTAAAGATGAAAATGTAGAACTTTTAAATATTCAAAGAAGCTTTTGCGGACTTATGGATGAAACAACGACACCCGCAAGAGATCCTATTTTCCCATTAGATATCGTTTATTATTATGGTAAAATTACTTTTATTGATGTTTTGGAAGATGAAAGTAAACCATATTTTTTAGATGAAAGCAACAGATGTCGTTATGACTGTACAATTTATGTTGTTCCAGACAAAACTGTCATAGGATTTTCGGAAAATTTAATTTTAAATGAGCAATTAACAATACATTGGTATGTAGATGATAAAAAGCTTTTGGATTCTGTTCTTGAGGAACTTAAGGTAGGAAATAGATATTTTTTTAAAAATTTAGTTACCTATTTTATGTTTAATAATGAAAAAAGATGACATATTATTTGGAACCTTTTGAAGGAGAAAAGTACATGTATCCTGCGGACAGCGGAGATGTAATATTAGAAAGTCAAAAAGATTTGGAAGATATTAAGCTTCGGGAAATTCAAAAACATGCGCTTATAGTGAATACGTCTAAGGGGATGGAAGTGTCTCCTGAATTTTATGAAAAATATCATTTGACACAGGGAAGATATATTACAAATCAGGATAATCGTGAAGTGCAGAAAGTTTGTGTTGTACGAAGCGAGTTTGCAGAAGAAAATGGATTGTCTATAGGGGATAAATTGTCGCTGAAGATGACAGATAATGCAAATCCCAAATATTATCTGTCCGAAAATGCAGCATGGCC
>USSL01000166.1 GCA_900557175.1 uncultured Eubacteriales bacterium | reverse complement strand
TAGCGGGCAGCAACAGCTTTGGCCGCTTGTTTTACATCAGTTATATCCGTGTCGCGGCCACAGTCGATGCCGCTGCCTAAACATACTTTATTGTGAATGTTTAAGAGCTCGGCGCTGTTGCATCTTAAGACATCAAAGTGAAAGCCTTCAAGCAGTGACAGGATGAAGTCGTGTCTGTAGTCGGAAAGCTGTAGACCTACAGGATCAAGTACAACAGGAATATTGTGGCGATTTGCGGCTTCAAGTGCTTTTGGAATTGAAGCAATCACTGTATTGTTTAATGTGCCGGTATTTATGACAAGGCTGTCGGCTTTTGATGTGACATCGCAGGCTTCTTCAGCTGCAAAAGCCATAATCGGCGAAGCGCCGAGCACAGAAGTGATACGGGCACACTGATACATTGTGACAAAGTTTGTAATATGATGGACGAGCGGCCGCGCGGCAGCAACTTTATTTTGGAGCGCTTTAAGCTGTGATAAATCCATAGGGTAAGCCTCCTTAGAAATTGATGGCATCGTCTTTTAAAACTTTCATCCGGCGCAGCTGACGTATAATAATGTAAGCGATAGCACTTCCGACAATTGTACTTACAAAAAACGGGAGTACATAAGTAAACAGTGCGGCAGTGTCATTGGCCATAAAGAGTTTTGCGACGAAGAAAGCGCAGATGCCGCCGAGGACGCTTGTGCCAAAGACTTCACCGGCAAAGGCCGCGATATCCTTTTTAAACAGACGGAATAATATGCCGGCAAGGAAAGCACCGATCATGCTTCCGGGAAAGGCAAGAAGACTTCCGGTACCAAGTGCAAAGCGGATCAGAGAGATTAAAAAGGCATTAATCAGTGCATAGCCCGGACCTAAGATAACCGCAGAGGCTACATTGATAAAGTGCTGTACAGGTGCACATTTTGAAGCGCCGATTGGAAAAACTAAAATTGTTGATGTTGTCACACCAAGTGCGATAAAAAGCGCGCTGAGGACAAGCTTTTTCGTTGGTATGGCAGACGCTGTTTTGGCGTAGGTTTTCATAAAAGACCTTCTTTCTTATAGTTGATTAAGTAAGAATTTAAGCATGCTGTCGTCTGAGTGCCATTGGACGGTGCATAAATTCTGCTCTCATCATTATAGAAGAATAGCAGGGGGTATTCAAGCAGTTTGATGCTTTTTCTTTAAAAACACTTGATAAATATAAGATGAGGCATATATAATAGGCTGTAGCCGCACATGCGGCGCATAAGAGTGGAGGCGTATGTATGGAAGCTTATACAAGCTTTGCCCACGTCTATGATACGTTTATGGATAATATTCCTTATGAGATGTGGAGCAGATATTTAATACAATTACTGGAGCGTTATGGCATTTCTGACGGTATTGTACTGGACATGGGCTGCGGTACAGGAAATATGACCGAACTGCTTGCCCGGCATGGCTATGATATGATTGGTATTGATAATTCAGAGGAGATGCTGATGACAGCTGCTGAAAAAGCGGCAGAGTCAGGGCTTAATATTTTATATCTTGAGCAGGATATGAGAAGCTTTGAACTGTATGGTACAGTGCGGGCGGCAGTCAGCATATGTGACAGCATGAATTATATTTTAGAGCCGGAAGAACTTGAGCAGGTGTTCAGGCTTGTCAATAATTATTTGGATCCGGGCGGCATTTTTATATTTGATATGAATACAGTTTACAAATATAAGGAAGTTATGGGTGACAGTACAATTGCGGAAAACAGAGAAGACTGCGCTTTTATATGGGACAATGATTATGATGACGGGACAAAGGTGAATACATATGAACTGAACCTTTTTATAAAGGATGAAGACTGTGAAGATGGTGACAGTAATTTCGGTGAGCCATTTTTGCGGTTTTCGGAAGTTCATTGCCAAAGAGCATATACGCTTGAGGAAGTGAAAGCGCTGATTTCTAAGGCCGGCATGACATTTGTGGCAGCCTATGATGCCTTTACGGAGGATGATGTCAGAGCAGATTCGGAGCGTATGTATATTATTGCAAGAGAATGTGGCAAGTCAGACCGAATGAAGAAAATAGAAAGCGAGGAATAGTGATGTCAGATTATATTATAAGAGCAACGGCGGCAAATCATCAGGTGCGTCTGTTTGCGGCAACGACAAAAGAACTTGTGGAGGAAGCAAGAAGCCGGCATAATACAAGCCCTGTGGCGACAGCGGCGCTGGGACGTCTTCTGACAGCCGGCGCGATGATGGGCGCGATGCAAAAAGGAGAGAATGACCGGCTGACACTTCAGATTAAGTGCAGCGGTCCGATTAAGGGGCTGACTGTGACAGCCGATGCAAAGGCGAATGTGAAAGGCTATGTGGAAAATCCGGATGTGATGCTTCCGCCGAGTAAGGCAGGCAAGCTTGATGTGGGCGGCGCACTGGATATGGGAGTGCTCACGGTGATTAAAGATATGGGAATGAAAGAGCCCTATTCCGGTCAGACACATCTTGTTTCGGGAGAGATTGCAGAGGATCTGACTTATTATTTTGCAACATCCGAGCAGGTCAATTCGAGTGTGGCGCTTGGCGTACTTATGGCAAAAGACAATACAGTGCGTCAGGCCGGAGGTTTTATTTTGCAGCTGATGCCGTTTGCAGAGGAAGAAGTGATTGCAAAGCTTGAGGAAAATCTGAATAAGCTGCCGTCAGTGACACAGATGCTCGATGAAGGCTTGACACCGGAGCTGATTGCGGATAAGGTGCTTGACGGACTTTCCCATGAAGTGCTTGACAAATCGGGTACGAAGTTTTATTGCGACTGTTCAAGAGAAAAGGTAGAAAAGGTTGTGATCAGTATTGGCAAAAAGGAAATCCAGTCATTAATTGATGACGACAAGCCTGCAGAAGTTCACTGTCATTTCTGCAATACAGACTATACATTTACAAAGGAAGAACTTGAAGCATTATTAAAAAAAGCAAAATAAAATGAAAAAAGTATGAAATCCGAAGACAATCCCTTGATAAATCATGAATGTGTGATAGAATAAAATTACATTAGGTTAGCACTCCGAGTGCCAGAGTGCTAATGATGATTTCCGAAGGAGGGATAAGTATGGAAAATAACCAGCAGACAGGTCCGGATTTGAAGAAAAGTCAGGGCGCCGGTACAGGCGGTATGAATAATAACCGAGGCGGACAGGGGGCAGGCCCGGATGGGAATATGCCAAAAGCTCCGAGATTTGATAAAATTATTATTTATCTTGTTATAGGCGTATTATTTTCACTTCTGATTAACAGCTTTTTAGGATCATGGGTGAAGAATGCGTCCAGCAAGGAAATATCGTACACAGAATTTGTCCAGAAAGTTAAGGATGATAAGGTAGAGTCTGTTGTTTTTGATGCAGGCGAAGGTCAGATCGTGATTGTTCCGAATGAAAAGGATGATGCAAAGTCGATGCTTACAGAGATGACTTATTATACAGGTTATCTCAATGATGATACGCTGCTTCCGCTTCTGAATGAGCACGGTGTCAATGTACGCTCGGAAATTCCGACGAAAGCTTCACCAGTGATTACGATTCTGATGTGGGTACTGCCGATTCTTCTCATGTGGTGGCTGATGTCTCTGACAAGCCGTAAGCTGATGAGCAAGATGGGCGGCGGACTTGGCGCGGCAGGAAAGAGCAATGCAAAGATTTATGTTGAAAATGGTACAGGTGTCACATTTAAGGATGTGGCGGGTCAGGATGAGGCAAAGGAGTCTTTGGTGGAGATTGTTGATTATCTGCACAATCCGGCCAAGTATACAGATATTGGTGCAAAGCTGCCGAAGGGCGCCCTGCTTGTAGGCCCTCCGGGTACAGGTAAGACGCTTCTTGCAAAGGCTGTTGCCGGCGAGGCAGGTGTCCCGTTTTTCTCAATATCCGGTTCAGATTTTGTTGAGATGTTTGTCGGCATGGGCGCAAAGCGTGTCCGCGATTTGTTTGAACAGGCATCGGCAAAAGCGCCATGTATTGTTTTTATTGATGAGATTGATGCAATCGGCAAGAGCCGTGATAATCAGATTGGCGGCAATGATGAGCGTGAGCAGACGTTAAATCAGCTTCTGACGCAGATGGATGGCTTTGATAACAGCAAGGCGATTGTTGTGCTGGCGGCAACAAACCGTCCGGAGGTACTTGATAAGGCGCTGCGCCGTCCGGGACGTTTTGACAGGACTATCCAAGTCACACAGCCGGATAAGCAGGGACGTATTGATATTCTTAAAGTCCATTGCAAGAATGTCCGCCTTGACGAGAGTGTTGATTTGAATGAAATTGCACTGGCAACTTCCGGTGCTTCCGGTGCTGATTTGGCGAATATTGTCAACGAGGCGGCGCTGCGTGCGGTGCGCCTTAACAGACGTCTTATTTCTCAGGAAGATTTGTTTGAATCGGTGGAAGTCATTATTGCGGGACAGCAGCGAAAGAACCATATTATGTCAAAGGATGAGCGGACAATTGTTGCTTACCATGAGATCGGACATGCGCTCGTGGCTGCCCGTCAAAAGCACACGCAGCCGATTCAGAAGATTACGATTATTCCGAGAACTTCCGGGGCGCTTGGCTACACAATGCAGATGCCGGAAGAAGAACGGTTTCTTATGAAAAAGGATGAGATGCTTCAGGAGATTGCCTCAGTAGACGGGATTGCCGGATATGATGCTTCGATTG
>USSL01000165.1 GCA_900557175.1 uncultured Eubacteriales bacterium | reverse complement strand
AGTGGTGGAGTATCGCCTTGCCAAGGCGAGGGTCGCGGGTTCGAATCCCGTCTCGCGCTTCTTTTTTTGCCCGGAAATCCTGTGGGAGGATTTCCGGGTTTTTTTGTGACATAGGAAATTGCTTCCTATATCACAAAAAAGCTCCCCTTTGTTCTGATGTAGAAAAATATTTTGAAATTCGATGTTATGAAAAAATTTAAAAAAAATATTTAAAATAAGTGACAATAATGATATAATTGGTGCATGAAACTGAAAAATCTGAAACAGGATTGATATTTTTGGTTTGTATTGGAGGGATGTGCATGAAACACAAAGGTTTATGTTTTGGCGCGGCTGCTATGATCGTGGCAGTAAGTGCGCTGATGGCTGCAGGCTGTGGCAAGAAGGAGGAGAATCTCGGAGATAAGTTTATTTTGGGGGAAGATAATCAGTATTATTTTTCGGGACATACGAATCCGATGGCGGAGTCGGAGGATGCTTATTACGTACTCGGCGGATGGACGTTGTTTTCTGTGGATAAGGCAACGGGTGAGGCAGCGCCGCTTTGTGATAAGCCGGATTGTCTTCACGATCAGGAAACGGATTTGACAAAGACGACGGAGTGCAATGCCTATTTTGGCGGTGCAAGATATATTCAATATTACCATGATAAGCTTTATGTGTATGCTGATGATTACAACAGTAAGGAAAGTATGTTAAATAATCAGACGGCGGTTTATGCGATTGATAAGAGTGGTTCGACGAGGGAAGCTATCATGATGCCGGAAGAAAATGTCAGCGCTATGATTGTTCATCGCGGTTATATTTATGCATCCTATACAGATTTTTTGGATGGCGAGGCGTATTTTGACAAAAATCCGGATAAGCTTAAGGAAGCGTCTTACAGAGTTGAGCGGTATAAAATTGACAGCAAGTCAAAGAAGCCGGAGATTATTTATGAAAAAAAAGGTGAGTACGGTCAGATTAATTCGCTTTGGGCTTATGGCAACCGGATTTATATTACCCGCAGTGGTCCGGACGGCAAAGAGACACCGGATTTGATTTATAATTTGCAGACAGAAAAGATTACAGAAACGGATATGAATACTTTTATCGGTACGTTGCCTGTCGGTGATAAGCTGCTTGTAAATACGGCTTTAGCGGGAAATGGCGATGGCTTTGCGTGGGCAGATTTTGACGGTAATCAGACCGGTACGGCAGAAATAAAGCCGGATTTAAAAGAAGGAGAGACACTTAAGTTTTGCGGCTATGGCGATTACATTGCAATGGATTGTTGGATGTCAATTCCTGAGGAGGGCAGTATGGCTCATCCTGTGCAGATTTTTGACAAGACAGGAAAGAAGCGCGCAGTGATTGACTTGGAAAATCGGACATTGCCTGTCATAGGAATGAATCAGGACAAACTGTTTTATTTGCAGCAGGGTGATGATGCCGACGGCAGTACAGATGTGTGGGCTGTTGATTTGAGCAGGCTTGACGAGGAAGGTCTTAAGGGGGAACCTTTCTTTATACATGTGCAGCCGGAAAATGCAGGCGGTGTTGTGATAGAATAGGGGGCATTTATGGTTACGTGTGTGATGGATAAGCTGAATAAGTCCTACGGTCAGAAGCATGCGCTGATTGATTTTTCATGTACGCTGACACCGGGAATTTATGGACTTTTGGGGCCGAACGGTGCGGGAAAAAGTACGCTGCTTAATATGATTTCGGGGAATTTAAAGCCTGATAGCGGAACGATAGAGATGACGCCGGAGAAAAATATTTTAAAAACGCTTGGGTATATGCCGCAGCAGCAGGCGCTTTATGAGGATTTCAGCGCGCGCAGTTTTCTTTATTATATGGCGGGGCTTAAAAAAATAAAGTCTCCGAAAAAGGAAATCGAAGAACTGCTGCACGTTGTGAATCTTGATAAGGTGGCGCATAAACGGATGGGAAGCTATTCCGGCGGTATGAGGCAGAGGGTGCTTTTGGCCCAGGCGCTTTTGGGAAATCCAAAGCTGCTTTTACTTGACGAGCCGACGGCGGGACTTGATCCGAGGGAACGTATAAGAATCCGGAATTTTATCAGTGAGTTTTCAAAGGATAAGATTGTCCTTCTTGCGACGCACGTTGTCAGCGATATTGAATATATTGCAGGGCAGGTGATTATGTTAAGTGGCGGTCAGACGGTCGGTATTAAGCCGACCGGCGAGTGGCTGGATTCGATCGAGGGGAAGGTCGGCGAATGTATCGTCGATGAAAGTGAGATTGACGATTATCAGAAAAAATATCAGATAAGCAATATTTTCAGAGAGAGCCGCGGGATTAATCTCCGTATTATAAGTGATGAGCTCCCAAAGGACGCTCGTTTGGTAAAGCCGGTGCTTGATGATGTTTATCTTTATTATAACGGGCAAAGTAGGTGAGGCGCTTGAAGTATGAATTTAAAAAACTTCTGACAAGAAGTATGGTGCTTGTATTGCTTGTCTGCGCTATACTGAATGCTTTTTTGTTTGGGCGGCAGCAGCAGTCTGAACATAAGGATCTGTTGGCTGATTATTACTATTATCTTGAACAGCTTGAGGTACTTAAAGCGGATTCAGACGCTGTTTTGCCGTCGGATGAAACCGGGGCACATGCAATGGCGTTATATACATTAAAGAGCCAGCAGGATTATTTACATATGTACCCGGACTTTATTTTGGATATGCCAAAGCGCGCTGAGGCAGCTGCAAGACTTTCAAAGGCTTCCGGTAATCATTTTTCACGCCGCAATGTGACAAAGACAGAGGAAGATTTTAAAAATATGGAAACGCTCGGCATCCGGGCAGACATTGATTTATCAGTGACAAGTGTCTATGATTTTATGATGTCTGATATTTTTGTACTTGCCCTCATACTGATGCTGTGTGTGCTTTTGTTTTCAAAAGAATATGAAAAGAAGCTTTTCCCTCTTGTGCTTGCGACGCCGTCGAAGTTTAAGACGGCGGTTTCTAAAATCGGCGTGCTTTTTATATCGTCCGTTGTCATTACAGCGGTGATTTACGGCAGTAATATGCTGATTGGGGCAAAGATTTTCGGTGTGGGCGATCTTAGCCGTCCGATTCAGTCTATATCGGATTTTCGGACATGCAGCCTGTGGATTTCCTGCGGCGGCTATTTAATTTTAGGCTATCTGATGAAGGCTTTGTCGGCATTTATGACGGCAATTCTGGTGCTTGCCCTTTTTACAATCTTCAAAAAGGCGGTTGCCGTGTTTTTTGTATTTATCTGCATGATGGGTATTTCCTTTGCACTTTATACATCGGTGCCGGTGACGTCAAACCTTAATGCGCTGAAGTTTATTAATATTTTTTATCTGACAGACAGTTTTGAACTGATGAGCCGTTATCAAAATATTAATTTATTCGGGTTTCCCGTGTCGATGACGGTCATATGGCCTGCAGTTTTTTGCATCACTGTCTTTTTGTGTATTGCTGTTATTTGTGTCCGTTTTTATACGAGTGCCATATGCAGGGACGGACGTTTACCATCATTTGTGACATTGCTTGGCAATAAGCTGACCGTTTTATGGGATAAGTTAAATTGTCATCCATGGATTTTTTTGCATGAGCTTAAAAAGGCGCTGATCGGCGGCAAAGCTATTTTTTTGCTTGCGGCGCTCGCGCTGATTATGGTTTACAAATATGACAGCGCTTACCGCATTAAGGACGCGACAGATGTGGCCTATGAAGATTATATTTATCAGATTGGCGGAAGAATTACAGAGGATACACAAAAGTTTATTGACGATGAGTGGGAATATCTTTTGAATGTTGAAAATGCTTCTTTCTACGGCGGACGTTTTGAGGCGCTATCGATGATTGAGTCTCAGGTGACGCAGGCGAAACTCAATGAAGCGCAGCTTGGCATACCGGCTTATCTTCTCGATGAGACAGGCTATATGCGCCTTTTTTCAGACCGTAAAACGGGGGCCTATGACAGCCTTTTTGTGATTGTATTTAGTGCACTCGGCTGTGCGGGCCTTTTTGTCCGGGAAAATATGTTTGAGACAAAGAAGCTTTTGAGAATTTGTCCGGCGGGGCGGCGTCCGGTGATTGCAAAGGCAGGTATCAGTATGCTGATATGTACGGCTGTGACAGTCATTGTCAATGTGACAAGGTATATGATTGTTGCAAAGGACTATCCTTTAGCCTATATGGAGGCGCCTGTTTGCAGCCTTTCTTCTTTTGTGGACATCCGATACAGCCTGCCGATTATGACGTATATGATTTTACTTGGTGTTTTAAAGCTTTTTGGTGCAATGATTCTGGCACTTGCCATATGTGCGGTTTCATCGGTATGCAGAAGTGATGCGGCGGCAATTACAGGCGCGCTTGCAATATTTGCACTGCCGGCAGCAGCTGTCGGGGCGGATGTCGCGCTTGTGAAATATATATCTGTTTTTGCCTATACTGACGGTAATCTTTTTTTGCAGGCATCCGCCGCAGAACAGATATGGTATGTCATTTTTGGTCTGGCCGCAGCGGCAATATCGGTCATTCTGATTAAATATAAGTGGCGTCAGGGAATGTCTGTTTGACAGGCGGGATGACTTTGTTTATAATGGTTTTTAGAAATGAACTGCATCAGGTGCGGTATATTTAAAGTATAATCATAAACGACGGAGGAAGTAAAATTGAAAACGACATTGGTAATTATGGC
>USSL01000164.1 GCA_900557175.1 uncultured Eubacteriales bacterium | reverse complement strand
GCTGACACATTTTTTATCGAAAAAAAATCAGCTCCGGATTTCTGTAAAAAATATGCGCTTATCTTATATCAGGGACATTTTTGTCAATGGTTTTACAAGCTTTATTATTGAAGCAGCGTCAGGTTTTACGATTTTTGTTTTCAATCAGCAGCTTTTAAAATATTTCGGAAATACGGGCATTACAGTTTACGGTATTATATGCAATACAGCAATTGTTGTTACATGTCTTTGTAAAGGGATCGAGCAGGCTGCACAGCCGATTCTATCGATTAATTACGGCGCCGGTTTGTCAAAGCGCCTTTTAAAGGTTCAGTCGTTATCTATACGGACTTCCCTTGTTGTATGTGCTGTTCCTGTGATTTTAGGTTTTGTCGTTCCGAATCTGTTTACTTATATTTTTATTCATCCGGATGCGACGATACTTTCATTGTCAGCGCCTGCCAACCGTATTTATTTTTCCGGCTTTATTTTTCTGGGCGTTAATATGGTTTTTATATGTTATTTTCAGTCTGTTGCCAAAGCGGCCGCTTCGCTGCTGCTTTGCATGCTCAGGGGCTGTATATTGATTGTTATATTTGTATGCGTTCTTCCGGTAATCGTCGGCAGCAGCGGCATATGGTTTGCTTTCCCGGCAGCCGAACTTGTTACAATGCTTATCGGTATTGTCATTTACAGAAAAGAAAAAAAGAATGTGATGTAAAAACAGCGAAACAGTTTTCTTATCATCATAAAAATAAGCTTCAGTTTCCTTCAAAGAACTGAAGCTTATTTTTATGATTTAGGCGCCTACTTTGCCTTTGCCCATCTCCTGTCCGATGTTTAATACATGGTCACCGATACGTTCAAAATCGGTAAGCATTTCAGAATAGATGACACAGGATTCGTCGGAGCATTTGCCTGCCTGCATACGCGCAGTCTGATTGGCACGGAACTTTTCTGTCATATCGTCAATTTTTTGTTCCCACTGCTCGACAGCGCTGATATCTTTGCCGGAGGTAGCAGCCAGTGTCTCAAGTGCCTCGATTGCCTGAATACTTGCTTCCTGCATAGCGCCGATTTCTTCCATTTCTTCTTTTGAAAGCGCAATGCCCTTTTCAGACATCAGCCTTGTATATTCACTGATATTCATGGCATGGTCGCCGATACGCTCAAGATTGCCGCACACTTTAAATAAGGCGCTGACACGTTTTGTTGTCTTGACATTGCTTTCTGAAACAAGTGCCTTGGAAATATATTTGGAAATTTCTTTGTTTAAAAAGTCAATATAATCTTCTCTTGCTTCAACATCGGCAAGCTTATCTGCATTTTTGCCGAGAACAATATCGAAGCTTTCGCGGACATTGTCCTTTGTCATAGATAACATTCTTGCAAGCTCTCTTTTAATGTCATTTAAAAGGATGGCAGAAAGACCGATATGGCTTTCACCTTTCATTTCCATGGAATGCAAATATTCAAGATGCATCTGTTCCTGTTTTTCCTCGGCCTTTTCAGGAAGGATTTTTTCCGCTGCCTTTGCAAGATAATTACCGAAAGGAAGCAATAACAGTGTTGTCACAACGTTAAAAAGTGTATGCATATTTGCAATCTGTGCCGATACATTGCCTGGTGTCAGGCCTTCAACAAAGCTTGTCAGCGGCGTCAGAATACATACGACGGTGAAGATTGTTGTGCCGATAAGGTTAAACATTAAATGGATAATTGTTGTTCTTTTAGCGCTGCGGCTTGTACCGATTGAAGCAAGCACAGCTGTAATACATGTACCGATATTCTGACCAAAAAGAACATAAACGGCATTTGGCAGTGCAATCAGCCCTGTCTTTGCAAGTGACTGCAAAATACCGACGGAGGCTGAAGATGACTGAATGACTGCTGTAAAAATCATACCGGCTAAAATACCAAGCACAGGGTTTGAGAATTTTGTCATCAAGTCAACAAAGGCAGGCATTTCTCTGAGTGGTTCCATAGAGCCGCTCATCATTTCCATACCGATAAATAAAATACCGAGACCGGCTACAATCAGTCCGTAATTGTGAACTTTCTGATTTTTAATAAATACAATCAGTGCAACACCTAAGAAGGCAATCAGCGGTGCAAGCTGTCCGATATCGAGGGCAATCAGCTGTCCTGTAATCGTTGTACCGATATTGGCGCCCATAATAATCCATACAGCCTGACGAAGTGTCATCATGCCGGAGTTTACGAAACCGACAACCATAACCGTTGTCGCTGAAGACGACTGAATGACCGCCGTGATACCCGCGCCGACTAAAACGCCTAAAAATCTGTTGGCAGTCAGTTTTTCCAAAATCTTTTTCATCTTATTTCCGGCTGCCGCCTCAAGACCGCCGCTCATCATCTGCATACCATATAAGAATAATGCGAGGCCTCCCAAAAGTCCGAAAAGGTCTGTTAATTTCATGATATCCTCCCTGAAAAAATAAAATCTTAAAAATCACAATTTTATTTTTACAGCAATTTTCCAAAAAATACAACATAATATGCACATATTTTACAGGACTTTACAAAAACTTTACGTAGAGCGTGTAAGGTAAAAGAAAACGTCGGATTTGTTAAATGAATTTTTTCAACAAGGTTTCTACGTCATTTACCTTCAATACTTTTCCCATAGAAACAACCTGTTCGTTTACTACAAGTGCTGGCATACTCATTACACCATACTGCATGATTTTTTCCATGTCAGTAACATATTCAACTTCAATAGTAAGCCCCATTGAGCGAACTGTCTTCTCCACTGCTTCTAACAGCGCATGACAGCTTTTGCAGCCGGAGCCTAAAACCTTAATGCAGCAAATTCCATCGACGGTCTTTCCGCAGCACTCTTTTTCCAGCTTGATTTCTGTTGCCTCTCTTGTCGGGCAGCCAGCGTTGCAAGCACACGCAGGGATTTTTCTTTCCTTGTTCTTTTTGTTAAATAATGACATGATAAGTACCTCCTTTTATTTTTCGCTTTCAAAGCGTTTTTTCAAAACTTCATAATGATGTCTGTTTTTACATTGCACATAATCACCTCTTTTCAAATGAGTATCGGCGAAATAGCGTTAAAGAAATAGCCAACCAGTATAATTCCGATTGTACATATTGCAATAAAAATCCACAAAAGTTTTGGCTTTACAGCTTTGCGCAACATAATCATGGACGGTAGGGACAATGTTGTAACGCCCATCATAAAAGACAATACCACACCGAGCAATGCTCCCTTTGCAAGTAATGCTTCCGCTATCGGAATTGTTCCAAAAATATCTGCATACATTGGAACTCCGGCGATTGTTGCCATAATTACACCAAACGGGTTATTATTTCCAAGTACCTTGACAATGATTTCTTCTGGTATCCAGTTATGGATCAGCGCCCCGATACCTACGCCAATCAGAACATAAGGTGCAACCTTTTTCGCAGTCGATACTACCTGTTCCCACGCAAAATGAAGTCTGTCCTTAAAGTGCAATTCTTCCTGGCCAATATCAACAGATTTCCCATTCCTGATGTATTCCTCCACTTCGTTATCCAAGTGTAGTTTTTCAATTAAAGTACCTCCTGCAACGGCAATTACAAGTCCGAGCAGAACATATACAACTGCTACTTTCCAACCAAATATGCTCATAAGCAGAATAAGCGAGCCAAGATCGACCATGGGAGAAGAAATAAGGAACGAAAATGTCACGCCGAGCGGAAGTCCCGCGCTTGTGAAGCCCATAAACAGAGGTATGGACGAACAGGAGCAAAAGGGGGTGACTGTACCTAAAAGTGCGCCCATTATATTTGCTCCTATCCCACGAAAACGCCCTAATATTTTTTTTGTTCTTTCGGGAGGAAAATAACTTTGAATATACGAAATTATCAAAATCAAAACGCCCAGTAACAGCATAATTTTTATGGTATCATAAATAAAAAACTGAACGCTTCCTCCCAACCGGGTTTCTGACGATAGACCACACGCTTCTAACAGGTTTCCTATCAGTTGGTTCAACCATTTCATGCCAAGAATTTCATTCTGAAAGAAATCCCAAACACTTTTTAGTGTCTGCATATCTTAACCTCTCTTTCGTAAAATCAAGAATTTTCGATTTGAAGTTTTGAAAAAAAACCGTTGCCATATTGGAACGGCTTTTAGGTATTTTAGCACTTACCGCAACTACTTTTTGTTTCGTCAACAGCAATAATCTCTTTCAATAGAGCCAGTGCCTTTTCTCCGCCTTGTTTACTGATTTGGTAATGTGTCCATTTTCCGTCCTCCCGTCCAGTCACAATACCTGCTTCACATAAAATTTTCATGTGGTAGGACAGCGAAGATTGCGGCATATTCACTTCATCAGTTAAAGTACAGGTGCATTTTTCTCCATTATGCAAAAGTTCTAAAATGCGTAACCTACGCTCATCACTTAGAGCCTTGAAGATTTTTGCTCTTTCCTCATAAGTAGTTGTCATGTTCTCACCTCAAATCAATTTTTCTTGATATAAGTATATGCTTCAAATCAAAAAAAGTCAATATGAAATTATATTTTTTTGCAAGTTTAGAAGCATACTCTGCCGCTGCCGCGCATAAGTTGTTTTGTCAGTTTATTTTAAGGGAGATATTTATGGAGAATCAAAAATATGCGGCGCCTTATGACTATCCGCCGATTAAGGTATGCTGGCAGAATCCGGCCTATGCTAAGATGATGCTGGAT
>USSL01000163.1 GCA_900557175.1 uncultured Eubacteriales bacterium | reverse complement strand
GCCGATAAATTACAGACAACACTTTCAGCTTCCGTACACTTTGTAAATAAAAATAACTGTTCAATATATCTTACTTCAAAATATCTGTGCGGCTCATTTTCCAGCAAAAGTGCCGCCTGCTGCATCACCGGCCGGCAATGATAAATAAGCTCTGACGACTTTCGGTACCAGCTTTCATCAGACCTGCCGTTTTCCAGCAATATCCCGCCATTGCATACAAGAGCATATTTCGGCTGAGCAATACCCAAATTGATTCTTTCATACTGTTCTATGCTGCGCGTTGTCGTCGGCACGATCAGCATTCTCCGATTCAATGCATTTAACAAATGGAAGGTTTTTTCTGATATAAAAGATATTTCCCGTCCACGGTATATTTCTACATTTCTTTTATGCGCACCGATATTATGTTTATATGAATATATTAATGTATTATCTAAATCTGTATTAAATATAATCATCTTTTTATTTCTTTTTTCGCACAAACATTTTTCTTACCATATCTACAGGTATGATCAGCAATGCCAGTAACATTGATATAACTAATGCACGGATGCTGAGTGTTGTTGTGTTAAATACCTGTCCGCCAATCTGAATGATGACTGTCTGCATAACAAAGATGGCGCCCATAACAACTAAAAACCGCTTATTTTCATTAATATGTTCAAATAAGTTCAGCTTTTCAGATCTTGTATTTAAACTATTAAAAATAATAGAATAAATAAAGAAGGCAAACATAAATGTCTTTTTGTACAATTCAGGATCTGCACAGTACTCCGGCGTTACAAAGGTTGTAATTCCAAAAATATTTTCAAGAATCAGAATCGAACCTAATGTGATAAATATACCGCTTGTTCCAATCGCAGATTTAATATAAGATGTTAAAATATTATCTGTACGAAGCGCCGGCTTGTCTTTCATATAACGGTCAAGAATCGGCTCGCCGCCAAAAGCCATCGCTGCCAGAGTATCCATGATTAAGTTAATCCACAAAATCTGCACAATAGAAAACGGCTCTGTCCATCCTAAAATAGGTGCAATAATATTGATCAATAATGTACTGATATTAACTGTCAGCTGGAAAATTAAAAATTTGCCGACAGATTTTGCCATTGTTCTGCTGTTTAAAACACAATCTTTGATTGATGTGAGGCTGTTATTTAATATAACAACGTCTCCGGCCTCCTGAGCCACTGCTGTTCCGTCGCCCATAGCAAAACCGATATCCGCCTGCTTCAGCGCCGGCGCATCGTTTACGCCATCACCAGTCATACCGCACACATTATCCAGCTGCTGTGAAAGAATAACAAGACGTTTTTTGTCCAAAGGCTTCGCTCTGCTGACAACCCTCAAATTCGGCAATGCCTTTTTAAGTTCCTCATCCGTCATATTTTCCAATTGTTCGTGTGTCAGTACAACATCATTTTTCTCATCTTTTAATATACCTGCTTCTTTTGCGATGGCAACCGCAGTTTCTTCTGCATCGCCGGTAACCATAACGACCTGAATGCCTGCGCTGTTGAGAATTTCTACTGTTTCGATAGCATCATTTCTTACATTATCTCTTAAACATAATACAGCCATCAAAATAGTCTTTCCGCCTTCAAGTTTGGCAACGGATAATAATTTCATAGTTCTCTTTGCTTCATTAATCATCTGAGCTTCTACGAGATTTTTATGTTCTTTTGTAAAGACCTGTACTTCTCCGTCAGGAAGCTGAAAATGTGTAATATCATCAATGATATTTTCGGTTGCACCCTTCCAGTAAACGACACCGTTTTTCATTGTCGCCGTCGCGCATTTCTTTTCAGAATCAAAACCGCTGACATCTTCAACTTTATCATGAATATTTTCAGAACCGTCATAACCATGTTCGAGCGCATAAGTCAATAAAGCTCTGTCCATGTTATTACTTCCAATAGCTTTGCCCTCTGAAACTTTCGCCAAATTGTTGACTGTAATTGCCTCAATAAATTCTTTGTTTTTAATAGAATCAACGATATCGCCATTACCGGTAATAAATTCTACAAGAGATAAATTACCTTGCGTAATTGTTCCGGTTTTATCGCTAAATAATACATTCATATATGCAGAATCTGAAAATGCCGCCTTATGGCTGACCAATATATTTTTCTTATACATCGACTCTGTGTTCATCGACTGGACTAAGCTGTTCATCATCGGCAGACCTTCAGGAACCGCCATAATCACGATGGAAGCCATAAGCATTACAGCCTCGGCAATCAGCAGTAAAACAGTAACAACATCGATTGCTTCATTTGCTCTGAACAATGTTAAAGCAACATGAAGAACACCGGCGATGGCAGCCGCCGATACACCAAGCTTACCGATACCAGCAGCGACAACCTCCAATTTCAGGCTTGACGTATCTTTTCTTTCATCTTCGCCATCATCTGTAAGTGCTTTATTGATTTTACCAAGCTCAGACGCATCACCGATAACAGTGGCTACCATGTAGCCTTCGCCCGAAGTCACGACCGAACCCATAAATATTTTTGATGCGGATGCATAATCTGTTGATTCGGCCTCAGACATATCAGGCGCAGCTACTTTCGTTTCATCTCTTGATTCACCGTTTAAAGCTGCCTGTGACACCTTAATATGTCCGTCAAATAAAACGCCGTCAACAGGCACCTTATCGCCTGCCTGAACAAGAATTGTATCACCTTTTACAATCTCGCTTGTGAGTATGTTAATCAGTTTGCCATTTCTTATGACTTTGGCATAAGTCTTACTGTATTCTTCCTGCAGCGCCTCACTTCTGCTTGTATTTCTATACTCTGACAAAGTGCTGAAGCCTGTCGCTAATCCGATAGCTATAACAATACTTACAATCTCTACAAGATCGTTCTCACCTGAAAGTGCCGGGATAAAGGCGCCGAGAACGGCCAGTGCCACTTTTAATAATAATGCGCCGCAAAGTACTTTGATCCAAATATCATTGAACGCACCAATAAACATGGACCAGAGGGATTCCGTCTCTTTCTTCGCAAGTGCATTTGTGCCAAATTTTGCTTTACTTTCATTCACCTGCGAATCGGAAAGCCCTTTCATAAATTCATCTTTCTTAATATCACTCATATACCTGTTGCCTCCTTTATTATGTCCTCAAAAAAAGAGAGAAGTCGCCTAAATGGCTTCTCTCTTTTCAACAAAATTGAACTATGAATATCTTCTGCTGAGCTCAGCAAGCCCTGTATCATTTGTTCCCTGTCCAATTGCACTAAATTTCCATTCGCCATTGTGTCTATACACTTCACCAAATATCATTGCAGTCATACCGGAGTAATTTTCTGTAAGATTATACTTACACATCTCCCTGTTATTTCTTGCATCGACCAGCCGGATAAAGGCATTCTGAATCATTCCAAAATGTTGTTTCCGCTGTGCAGCCGCATAAATATTAACAACAATGACGATTTTATCATATTCCTGAGGAACTCTGGCAAGGTCAATCATAATCTGCTCATCATCGCCGTCGCCTGCGCCTGTCAGATTATCGCCCTGATGTACAACAGTGCCGCTGCGGTGCTTAAGATTTCCGAAGTATACCAAATCATGCTTGTCCACAAATCTGCCATTTTTTAATAAAATCGCCGATGCGTCACAGTCAATGGATTGTTTGGATGAACTGAATAATCCGCCAAATAATCCGCCTGAAGACTTTTGTACTTCATCCCATCCAAGACCGACAATAATTTTGCCAAGTCCTGCATTATCCTTTGTCAAACTGACTTTTTGTCCTTTTTGTAAACTTACTGACATATTTTTCCTCCTGTTTTATTCAACATCTACACCATAATTATTACATAATGCTGCCAGACCGCCCTGATAACCGCTGCCGATCGCATTAAACTTCCACTCGACATTGTGTTTGTAAAGTTCTCCAAATACTGCAGCTGTCTCGATTGAAAAATCCTCTCCCAGATCATATCTTAAGAGTTCTTCGCCGTTAGCTTCATTATATATACGGACAAAAGCATTGGATACTTGTCCGAAATTCTGGTGTCTTGCTTCAGCTTCATAAATTGTAACTGTAAATGCAATCTTTGTGATATTTGCCGGAATTTTGGATAAATCAATTCTGATCTGCTCATCATCACCATCACCGGCGCCTGTCAGGTTATCACCCATATGCTGGACGCCGCCCGACGGATGCACTAAATTTCCGTAGAAAATAAAATCATTCTGATTTGTAATCTTCCCATTATCAGAGAGTAAAAATGCGGCGCTGTCCAAATCAAAATCTCCGCCTGTATCAAATGCATTCACATCCCAGCCTAATCCAACCATAATATTTTTAAGTCCCGGATTTCCTTTTGTTAAATTAACTTTCTGACCTTTAGATAAATTAATAGGCATAACAACTTCCTCCTCTTTGTTCTGATTTATTTTTTGGCAGCAGGCATATGATACTGCTTATTAAATTCTTCTTTGATTGTTTCCAATCTTGCCTGATCCTCAATACGTTTCTTTCTTGCATCTTCCTGGATTCTCTGTGTTTCTTCAATTCCGCTTGTGATCGTCCGCCATGTTGTTTCGAGCGTTTCAATCTGAATTGAGCTTCCGGATGCAAGTCTTGCCGTTGTCTTTGATACCTCAACTGTATTCTGGGCATTCTTAATCAGCATCTCATTTGTTTTCTTATCAAGCGCCGCCATTGACTCTGCCTGGATTCTCTGACGTTTAAGCAGGATTGCCTGTGCTAAAGCCTGCTTAAATACA
>USSL01000162.1 GCA_900557175.1 uncultured Eubacteriales bacterium | reverse complement strand
AGAGGCAGTGCTTCAAGCCCGCTCACCGGCTTTTTGGCAGATTAAGGAGGCTCTTTAACTATGAATACACAACTTGAAAATGTGATGGATTACCTTGATGATATGGAAGTTATAGACTCAGATATTATGGAAAAGGTACTTAAAATGACCGCAGACTGTGACATCGGTCAATTTACAGAAGCCGACGTCACACAAGCTCTCCAAAAAGATACCATCAGTCTTACCGACTACGCGGCACTGCTTTCACCGGCTGCCGAAAATCAGCTTGAGGCAATGGCTGAGCGTGCTTTTACCGAAACGCGCCGCCACTTCGGCAATACAATCTGCCTTTTCACACCGCTCTACATTGCCAATTATTGTGAAAACCAGTGTGTCTACTGCGGCTTTAACTGCAAAAACAAAATTAACCGTGCCAAGCTTACCCTTGAAGAAATCGAGCGCGAGCTCGCCTCCATCGCCAAAACAGGGCTTCGGGAAATTCTTCTTCTGACCGGCGAATCACGCCATATGTCCGACGTTGCCTATATCGGAGAGGCCATCCGGCTGGCTCGGAAATATTTTGAAGCCGTCGGCATTGAAATTTATCCGGTCAACTCGGATGAATATGCTTATCTCCATCAGTGCGGCGCCGACTTTGTAAGCATTTATCAGGAAACCTACAACCCTGTAAAATATGAAAAAGTGCATTTATCCGGACATAAGCGCTCATTTGCCTACCGCTTCAACGGACAGGAGCGGGCACTCATTGGCGGTATGCGCGGTGTTGCCTTCGGCGCACTCTTAGGTCTTGATGATTTCAGAAAAGACGCCTATGCCACAGGGCTGCACGCCTATTTTATACAGAAAAAATATCCTCATGCCGAAATTTCTTTCTCTGTGCCGCGGCTGCGCCCATATATTTCAGAGGGCACTTCTTCGCCGTCTGCCTTTGAATTTACCGGTGTAAAGGAATCCCAGCTGCTTCAGATTATGCTTGCCTACCGCATTTTATTTCCTTATGCCGGCATCACAATATCCACACGGGAGCGCGGCGGCTTTAAAGATAACGTCCTCGGTCTTGCGGCGACAAAAACATCTGCGGGTGTCAGCACTGCTATCGGCGGCCACGAAGAAGAAGCAAAGGGCGACGAACAATTTGAAATATCCGACGGCCGCAGTGTGGACGATGTCCACAAAGCGCTCATTGCCAAAGGACTTCAGCCGGCCTACACCGACTATTTGTGGGTATAACCATGGACATGCTTACAAATATGATTGTTGTCAGCAACCGTTTTTGCTGTGAGCGCGACTTTACCGCCCAGCTTGAACGCATCTGCTGCCAAAAGCCTGTCCGCCTCATTCTTCGCGAAAAGGACTTAAACGATGCAGACTATGAAGCACTCCTTGTCAAAGCAATAGCAATTTGCCGCACATATGGCGTGCCCCTTTCTGTCAATGGACGTCCGCATATTGCAAAAAAATACGGTACAGGACTTCATCTGTCCTACAAAGACTTTATAAACGCAGCCGCTCATCCAATATTTACCGGCGTTTCTGTCCACTCTGTTGAAGAAGCCTCAAGCGCCGCGGCGCTTGCCGCAGACTACATCATCGCCGGACATATTTTTGCAACGGACTGCAAAAAGGGCGTACCACCAAGAGGACTTGATTTTTTAAGGTCTGTCTGCACCGCGGTCTTTGACACATGCCGCGCAGACGGACGGGCGCCCATACCGGTCTACGGTATCGGCGGTATCAGCCCCAAACGCCTGCCGCTGCTTTTTGACACAGGCGCTGCAGGGGGCTGTATGATGTCCGCCGCAATGAAACTATAAACAGACTTCGCCGCAGAACACCCTGCGCACACTTAAAAAACACCTCTGACACGCTGCACATTTTTCTTGACGGGCGCCGCCCCGGTCTCTATACTTATGCATAAGAAGACACTTGCCGGCGGCAAAAGCGGCGTCCGCAAATATCGCCGCTTTTGCCGCCCTATCCGGGCGCAGGCACAAAGGAGGTTAAAATGTTTCGTTTATGGGCTAAAGTATTTAAAGACAACCGTCTTTTAAAAGATACGGTCATTTGCGACGATGATACAGAAAAATCAAGAACAAAAAAAATCTTTGACGCGGTCACAGCCATCTGTCTCGAATTTGACTTATCCGAGCCGATATGGCTTGAATCCACCATCAAAGATTTTCAGCTTCACGATAAAACACGCTTCACAAACGACAATTTTATCGAGTCCATTGATTTTGATTTTTTAGAAATCCAAGTTATTGAAGAATAGTTTTAAAAAGACGCATGGCATTGCCATAACAAATTTTATCAATGACAGCCTCTGTAAGATGTGCCTTTTTAAGGCCGTCAAAAAGCAGAGGCATTTTTTCTGTGCCGCTAATTTCAAGGCTGTCATCAATCCCATCAAAGTCAGAGCCAATACAGACTGCATCCTCCCCGGCCTTGTCAATCATATAAACTGTATGCCGCACAATAGATTCTACATCTGAAAAGCCGGTATCTGTTGTAAACTCATGAAAAAAATTAACGCCTGCCACACTGCCTGTATCGCCGATAAGCTTTAACATATCATCGGTCAGATTTCTCGGATGTTCTGTCAGCGCGCGGGCGCAGGAATGGGAAGCCACAAAAGGAATCCCTGTTTTCCTTGCATACTGTGCCACATCATAAAAACCGCCGTCAGACAAATGCGATACATCAATGATCATTCCGATGTCATTCATCCGCTCAAGCACTTCAAAACCAAAGCCCTTAAGCCCCCGCGCCATTATATTGGCATCATTGCTGTTTGGATAGCCGATACAGTTTTCAAAATTCCATGTCAGCGTCATCAGACGGACGCCCCGTTTATAAAGAGCGTCAATCCTTTTAATATCTCCGTTTAATATGCCGCCCTCCTCCACAGAAACAATCGCCGATAATTTTCCTTCACTTTCATTGGTCAAAATATCTTCGGCTTTTAAAATTCTTCCAATCGTTTCTTTATTTTCAGACATTTCCTTATCAAATAAATCTAACAAATATCCTGCATAGGCATAGCCGTCATCCCAAACTGAAATCCCCGAAAAATCTGTCTTTTCCACAAAACATGCAAAGATTTGTGCACAGCAGCCGTCCGCCGCCAATCTCTTTATGTCAACCTGACAGTTATTTTCGAAAAGATTTCCGAGCGCCGGTTCGCAAAACAACCTTGACAATGTATCACAATGCAAGTCAATATACTTTCTCATAAAGCTGCCACCGCCTCCGAAAGTACTTTTCCAATGCTGTCATGAATCAGTAAATCTGCATAGCCGTCATAAGGCGTCTCACTTTTATTAATAAGAACAAGTCTGTCGCCTCTGTAATACTGAACAAAGCTTGCCGCCGGATATACGTTTAAAGACGTGCCGCCGACAATAAGCATATCTGCACGGCGTATTGCCGCAACACTTTTCTCAATTGTCCCGCCGTCAAGCCCCTCCTCATACAGCACGACCTCCGGCTTAATGATACCGCCGCAGGCACAGCGCGGTATGCCGTCCGCCGCCATCACTGCATCAAGACCATACGCTCTGCCGCAGCGCATACATTTATTTTTATGTACCGTACCGTGAAGTTCATACACTGTCCGGCTTCCGGCAGCCTGATGAAGGCCGTCAATATTTTGCGTTACAACCGCCTTAAGCTTTCCCATCGCCTCAAGCTTTGCAAGCGCCTCATGAGCCTTATTGGGCTTCGCATTTTCATAAATCATCGTTGTCCTATAAAACTCATAAATCTTCTGCGTCTGCTGCATAAAAAACGTATGGGATAAAATTGTTTCCGGTGACACGCCAAAGTCCTGTTTTGTCTTATAAATACCCTGCTCGCTGCGAAAATCCGGAATGCCGCTCTCTGTCGACACACCGGCGCCGCCGAAAAACACAATATTATCTGATTTCTTTAACATTTCAATGAAGCTTTCCATGTATATCCTCCTATCGCCGTGATTTAAACAAATCCTTTAAAGAAAACCCGCGCACAGCCGCAAACGGCCACCGTTTTTCCATCGCCTTTAAATTAATCCCCGCTTCTTCAAGCAGCAGCTTATCCTCAATGCCCTTATATGTTTTGTATGCTTCATCCACATTGCCGGCAGCAAACTGCACATTGCCGAGGCACATCTTATAGCTGTCCTCCGGGCATATTTCAATTGCCGCCTTATAGCAGGCTTCTGCCTCACCGTATTTTTCAAGAGCATAGAGAAGATGCCCTTTAAGTATAAGCAAATCGTCACCGTCCGGCTCTGCTGAGATTGCTTTCCCAATAGCTTTAAGTCCTTCCTTGATAAAACCAAGCTGCTGACAGGCCATCGCCATATAATAAAGAGCATCCACCGATTTTCTGTCATAGACCAGCGCCTGTTTCGCATAATCATACATTGTCTTCAACTCACGGATATCTCTGCATTCATCGCGCATCACGCGCATCGCCGTCTCGCCGCACCTTTCGATACAATACTTTGCCTTTGCAAGGGCAGCCCGTTTCATATCATTCCTAAACGGCGCACCAATCATACGAAGTCTGTCACCGGAAAAAAAGCTGTCCGCTTTCCCATAGCTTATATCAAGCGTCCTGACCTCTTGATTCATCAGCCTTGTCATTCTCAAAAGACGCACATCGCCCGACTCAATCACCTCGTAAAACTTTTCCTTGAAATTAAAATCAAAACCTTCCACCCGCTCTGACTTTGGCAGCAGACAGACCTCCCATATTTTAG
>USSL01000161.1 GCA_900557175.1 uncultured Eubacteriales bacterium | reverse complement strand
TGCTGAGAAGCAAAAAAGAACAAGGTGCTAAAGTTGCCCAGGGATTTGTTGAAAGCCCTGAATTTAAAAAGCGTAACTTAAGCGATAAAGAATATATTTCTGTATTATACAAAACATTCCTTGACAGAGAGGCTGACGGTGCCGGTCTTGCTGCATGGCAGAAAGTACTTGATGACGGTCTTTCAAGACTCCATGTATTTAAAGGCTTTGCCGAATCTGAAGAATTTACAAAAATATGCAATACCTATGGTATTATTCGCGGCAATGCCATTCTGACAGCACCGATGGATCAAAATGAAGGTGTCACAAAATTTATTGCACGCTGCTACAAGCTTTGCCTCGGAAGAAAAGGTGATGAAGCCGGCATCAACGGCTGGTGCAATCAGATTTTAACCGGAAAGAACACCGCCAAGCAGGCAGCCCACGGTTTTGTATTCTCTGCCGAATTTAAGAATAAAAAACTCTCAAATGAAGAATTTGTTAAAACAATGTACCGCGTATTCATGGACAGAGAGGCTGATCCTGCCGGGCTTAACAGCTGGGTTAAAGTTCTCAAAAGCGGCAAGAGCCGCGAACACGTCTTCAACGGTTTCGCAGACTCTAACGAATTTAGAAAAATATGTGCAAGCTACGGCATAAAATAAGAATATTAGCAACTAATTAAATCGTCTTTTATAACATAACAGCACCCGGGAAAATGTGTCATCATCTTCCCGGGTGCTGTTTATGTATGCATTTTTTAATTTTATATCACTGTCCAAAATTCTCAGCGAATTGCATTGATATTAGACCATGTCAAATTCTGTGACTTCACATTAATCTTCTCATGACCTTTCATCACACTGTCGTATTTACTCTTAAACTCTTTGTAATCAATTGGGGGAGTCTGACTATTGTACTCAGGAGCGAAATAATATACAATACCATCGCCATCCTTATCATCATAATATGGGAAATCATTATTGTACTCTCGTTCTTCACAATAATAGTATGCAATCTGTTTAAACTCTCCGTTTTTAAACCCTTGAATAAATGTAGGCCAAACAGCATTTCCCATTGTATGATTATGTGATTCCGGTATTTCTATAATGCCGCCTGTATATAACTTTGAACCGACTCCGGTCGTATCCACTGAATATATACCGTTTTCATTACATGAATAAATCCTTGAATACATTGCTGCCGTATATGTATCTACAAAGTCAACAATTAAATCTTCAATACCATCGCCGGTCGCATCCGCAATTCTGAATTCGTTATAAGTCACCTCATAATTTCCAAGTTCCTCATAATACTTCCACGGATTGTTATAAATATCGATCAGCTGATTCCGATATGCTTCTTTTGTATTAATTACAGGAACACCGCTTCCTGAATTCATATTATATTTTTTACATAATTTCTGGAATTCCGGCGAATCTGCAAAGCCTTCAAAAACATGAAGTCTGCTTTTTCCGCTTTTAAGCACCTTCACCCATGACTTTACACCGCTGCCATCGGCTTCCCTGTCCAAAAACAGCCTGTACATCACTCTGACATATTCCTCGTCAGACAAATTCTTTTTTCTGAATTCGTCAGAAAAAACAAAACCGTAAGCAGCCTTTTTTGCCGTATTCCTACCGGTCAAAATCTGACTGCACCAGCCTTCAAGCCCGTCTTCATCGGCTTTTCTTCCAAGGCAAAGCTTATAACACCTGGAAACAAACTTTGTCACCCCTTCATTTTGATCTCTCGCTGCAGTCAAAGAAACATTGCCGCGCACAATACCATATTCCGCACAAAGCTTTGTAAACTCATCCGACTCGGCAAAGCCTCTGTACACCTGCATCCGAGTCAGCCCTTCATCCAGCACTTTAGCCCATGATTTAAGCCCCGCACTGTCGGCCTCCCTGCCGAAAAAGGCTCTGTATAAAACTTTGACATATTCCGAATCAGAAAGATTTTTTTCTTTAAACTCTTTGCTTTGTATAAAACCAACACCAACATCTGCAGCCTTTTCTTTACCCGACTTCAAATTATAAACCCAGCCGGACATCTCCTCCTTTGATGCATTGCGGCCGAGAATATTTTTGTAAAATCTTTGGACAAAAGCTTCCACTCTATCCTCTGTTTTTTCATTCTGAGCTGTTTCCGCCAAAATCTCTGCCGCTTCTGTCCCGGCTGCCTGCGTCTCTGAGGTCTCACTCTCGGCTGCCTGCGTCTCTGATGTCCCGCTCCCGTCTGCCTGCGTCTCTGCCATCTCACTCTCGGCTGCCTGAACTTCTGCCGTCTCATTCTCGGCTGCATACACATTCACAGAGCCCATCAAAATTGCCGCTGTCAATCCACATGCTACTACTTTTTTCATTGTTCCTTCAGTCCTTTCCATTTTTTATCTTTTTCTGATAATATAATTTCCATCCCTTCTTCAAACGGCCATTGTATATTGATATCTTTATCATCCCATGCAATGCCGCCCTCATCATCGGGGCGGTAAAAATCTGTACACTTATATGCAAATTCTGCCGTCTTTGAAAGTACTAAAAATCCATGGGCAAAACCCTCGGATATATAAAACTGCTTTTTATTATCATCAGACAATTCTACGCCAAACCATTGTCCATATGTCTCAGAATCTTTTCTTATGTCAACCGCAACATCAAAAACTCTCCCCTTAAGCACACGCACAAGCTTTCCCTGAGGAAACTTTTTTTGATAATGGAGACCGCGCAGTACGCCGCGCACTGACATCGACTGATTATCCTGCACAAACTTCATATTCAACCCGGCTTCTTCCATATCTCTCTGGTTGTACGTTTCCATAAAATAGCCGCGTTCATCCTCATGAACCCTTGGTTCAATCACATAAAGACCTTCAATATTACATTTGCTTACTTTTATCTGTCCCATAGCGCTCTCCTAATACCCTATTTCTTTTAAATATCTCGTCACCGCATCCTGCCACTCCGGCAATCGCCTAAAACCATTTTCTGATAATTTTTTCTTACTCATGCGGCTGTTTGACGGACGCACCGCCCTTGTCACAAACTCGCTGCTGCTGACCGGATGCATAATAACATGCCGACATTCCTCATGACCGAGCGCCGCCGCCTGTCTGAAAATTTCACAGGCAAATTCATACCATGAACAAAATCCTTCATTTGTAGCATGGTAACAGCCGTACTTATCCGTTTCAATCATATCTGCAAGCAGTCTCGCTAAATCCTTCGTATACGTCGGAGAACCGATCTGATCATTGACAACATTCAAATCCGTATGTGTCTTTGCCAAATCCAGCATTGTCTTAACAAAATTCTTTCCATTGAGACCGAATACCCACGCAATCCGCACAATAAAAAGCTTTTCCGCATATTTTTGTGCTGCAAGCTCACCTTCATACTTTGTCTGTCCGTAAACATTTAAAGGCTGTCTGTCATCATCCGGCTCCCAAGGTCTTTTCCCTGTTCCGTCAAACACATAATCTGTGGAAATATACATCAATTTACAGTCCTGTTCTTTGCATAAGCGTGCAATGTTTTCAGTGCCAAGCGCATTGACGGCACGCACTGCTTCAGGTTTATCCTCCGCATCATCAACCGCAGTCCATGCCGCACAGTGAATCACTGCTTCAGGTTCTGCGGCAGTCATCACGCGGCAGACTTCATCTGCCTTTGTAATATCCATCTCCGAGACATCAACACCGACAGCATCGTGCCCTCTTTTTACAAGTTCAGCCATTACATCTGTGCCAAGCTGCCCGTTTGCACCGGTTACTAAAACTTTCATATGACCGTCTCCTATTTTACATCTTTAAGTCTCTGCCCGTACATCTTTTCAAAATAATTCTGATATTCACCGGAAATAATCCGTTCCCACCATGCCTTATTATCTAAATACCACCGAATTGTTTTCTGAATACCTTCCTTAAACATCGTCTCCGGAAGCCATCCAAGCTCGCGATGAATCTTTGCCGGATCAATGGCATACCTCATATCATGACCTTTGCGGTCTGCAACATGTGTAATCAGACTTTCCGGTTTTCCCAAGGCAGCACAAATCAGTTTAACGATATCTATATTTTTCATCTCATTATGACCGCCGATGTTGTAAACCTCTCCTACCCGGCCTTTATGAATAATCAGATCGATTGCCTTGCAGTGATCCTCTACATACAGCCAGTCACGGACATTCTCGCCCTTTCCGTATACCGGAAGCGGCTTGTCATTCAGTGCATTGGCAATCATCAGCGGAATGAGCTTCTCCGGGAAATGATATGGCCCATAGTTGTTGGAACATCTGCTGATCGTCACCGGAAGTCCATAGGTCCTATGATAAGCCAGTACTAGCAAGTCTGCTCCCGCCTTGGAAGAACTGTATGGGCTGCTGGTATGGATCGGAGTCTCTTCTGTGAAGAATAAGTCCGGCCGATCCAGCGGAAGGTCGCCGTATACTTCATCTGTAGAAACCTGATGATAACGCTTGATTCCATATTTTCTGCAGGCATCCATCAGAACTGCGGTACCCTTGATGTTGGTATCCAGGAAGACCTCCGGATTCTCGATGGAACGGTCAACATGGCTCTCTGCCGCGAAGTTGACGATGATATCCGGGTGCTCCTCTTCAAATAATTTGTAGACAGCCTCACGGTCTGTAATGCTCTCCTTCACGAAACGGAAATTCGGGTTATCCATCACTGGCGCCAGCGTTGACAGATTGCCCGCATAGGTCAGGCAGTCCAGGCACACGATCCGGTAATCCGGGTATTTATCCAGCATGTGAAAT
>USSL01000160.1 GCA_900557175.1 uncultured Eubacteriales bacterium | reverse complement strand
CCTTTAACTGGGCATCCGGCAGAATCGTCGTTCCGATATCACGGCCATCCATTAGAACATCATACTTTGCCGCCATATCCCGCTGAAGCTCTAACAGCTTTTCTCTGACAGAAGCAAACGCCGATGTTTTTGATGTCATCGCCGAAACTTCCTCCGTGCGGATGTAATCTGACACATTTTCGCCATTAAGAAAAACAAGCTGGGCGCCGTCTTCATAGGCAAGGGACACTGAAATTTCCGGCAGAACAGCCTGAATCTGTGCCTCATCACTTCCATCGATACCGTGGCGTATAAAATAAAGTGCCAGCGAACGGTACATAGCTCCCGTATCAACGTAAATAAAACCGAGGCGGGCTGCCACACTTTTTGCAATCGTGCTTTTCCCCGCGCCAGCAGGCCCGTCAATCGCAATATTAAAACTCATCTTCATTCTCCTTTATTGTTTCTATGCCAAGTCCCGCAAGATAACCTGTGGACCATGCTATCTGTAAATTAAAGCCGCCGGTTAATGCATCAAGGTCAAGCACCTCGCCGGCAAAAAAAAGTCCCCGCTTAAGCTTTGAAGCCATTGTAGACGGATTCACTTCACGGACAGAAACACCGCCCCTTGTAATAACTGCTTCATTATAGCCGCGAAGTCCTGCAATTTCCATTGTAAGCCCTTTTAAGAGGCTGACAAGCCGCGCCCTCTCCTGCTTTGTCACTTCATTCACCTGCTTATAGGCGTCAATTTCTGAAAGCGCCACAATGACCGGAATCATTTTATTCGGAAGCAGATCTGATAAGGAATTTCTGAATTGTTTATTTGCATATTTTTCAAAATCCTTTAAAATACGGGCATCCAGCTGTTCTGCATGAAGCGCCGGTTTTAAATCAATCACAACCGTTAAAGGCTTCTTGCCGATAAACTTTCCGCACCGGGCGCTGGCGCTTAATACGAGCGGCCCGCTGATACCGAAATGGGTAAAAAGCATCTCGCCGAAATCTTCAAAAAGCACTTTTTTACCATTTTTCACCTGCAGACGCACATTTTTAAGAGAAAGTCCCTGCAGATCTTTGCACCATGCTTCTTTAATATTCAGCGGTACAAGCGAAGGCATTGTTTCCGTCACCTTATGCCCCGCCGAAGCTGCCAGCCGGTAGCCGTCGCCGGTAGAACCTGTCGATGTATAAGACAGACCGCCTGTTGCAATAACGACCGCATCTGAAGATAACTTTTTTCCATCTTCCGTCTCAACGCCGCAGACAGCTTTACCGTCCTCCGAAAACATCAGACTTTTGACACTTGTTTCATAAAGCACTTTGACACCGCGGCGCGCCATCGCCTCTCTTAATGTTTTAATGACATCAGAGGACTTGTCCGATGCCGGAAATACACGGTTTCCCCGCTCAACCTTAAGGGAAAGCCCTTCTTTTTCCAGAAAAGCCATCATATCCTGACTCGTAAAGCCATAAAATGCACTGTATAAAAACTTCGGGTTGGACACAACGCTTGCAAGCAAATCTTCCGGAGGGCAATCATTTGTCACATTGCAGCGTCCTTTTCCCGTAATATAAATTTTCTTTCCCGGCCGGTCATTCTTCTCAAGCACAACAACACTATGACCGGCATCTGCCGCTGTCACTGCCGCCATCATTCCCGCCGCACCGGCGCCGATTACAATTACTTTACTCATCTTCTTCTCCATCCGTATAAACACTAAATTCTTCCCATATATTCTCAAGCGTCTCCATTGTTTTTACAACCTGCTCGCGTTTTTTTATACTGAGCGCTGCAATCAGGGCATTAATCACACTTAAAGGCGCTGCCAGAGAATCAGCGATAGACACCATGTCGCTGATGGCAATAAGCGTCGTATCTGCATATCTGGCGATTGGCGCCACTTTACTGTCTGTCACGGCAATGACCTTTGCGCCGCGGCGTTTGGCAAATCCAATGACTTTGACCGTATCAATCGAATATCTCGGAAAGCTTATGCCGATGACAACATCCTTTTCGCTGATTCTGTGAATATCTTCAAAAGACTCCGAAAGGCTGTTTGAAACAACAAGACGGACATCATCAAAAATGTAATTCAGATAGTAGGCAAGAAATCTTGAAAGTCCTTCACTGCTGCGTCCCGCAATAATATAAATATGCTCAGCCGCAGCAATCTGCTCAACAGCCGCATTAAACTGTGTCTCATCAATTTCCTCTGCTGTCCGCTTAATATTTTCACAGTCTGACTGAAGCACTGCCTTTAATATCTCTTTTTCATCGACTCTGCCGGCTGTCAGCGTAATACGCTGAATGGAATTGAGCTTATTTTTCACAATTTCCTCTAAGGCATCCTGAAACTGCGGATAGCCCTTATAGCCGAGTTCTGTAGCAAAACGGACAACCGTTGACTCACTGACGCCGACAATATGGCCAAGCCTTGCTGCTGTTAGATTCACTGCCTTATCATAATTTTCACATATATAATTTGCAATTCTTTTCTGCCCCTTACTGAAGGATTTGTAGCTGTCTTCGATCTGCTTTAACAAATCCGATGACATCTGAGCACTGTTCGCATCATTTTTCATAAAAACTTCTTCCCTCTTTTAAAAAATTTATGTTTCATTATAACACAAATTTTTGCAGAATAAAAGAGGGTTCGCATCCGAACCCTCCCATATAATCTCTATTAAGCTTCCATCTCTTTGATATCGTCAGGAATAATAAGCTTAGCGCCTGTAGCTTCCTGAATCTGCTCAAGTGTAAACTCTGGGTTGTACTCTGAAAGCACAAGGCCTTCGTCTGTAACCTTCATAACACCCATCTCTGTGATGATCAAATCAACGATATGTCCGCCATGTGTTCCCTTTGCTGTTAAAGGAAGTGTACACTCCTCAAGGATTTTGTGTTTGCCCTTGTTTGTATGCTCCATAGCAACGATAACTTCTTTAGCGCCGCAGCAAAGATCCATAGCGCCGCCCATACCTGCAACCATCTTTCCAGGAATCTTGTAGTTTGCGATATTACCTTTAGCATCAACCTGCATTGCACCAAGGATTGTCGCATCAACATGACCGCCTCTGATTAAAGAAAATGAAAATGAGCTGTCAAAGAAAGCTGCACCTTCAACAACTGTTACAGGCATACCGCCTGCATTGACAAGATGCATATCTTCTTTGCCCGGTTCAGGATTTCCGCCAAGACCTACAAAACCGTTCTCTGACTGAAGTGTAATATCTACGCCCTCAGGAAGGTAATTCGGAACAAGTGTCGGTAAACCGATACCGAGGTTAACTACATAGCCGTCCTTTAACTCTTTTGCAACACGCTTTGCAATAAACTCTTTAACGTTTTCCATCATTCCTTACCTCCGTCTACAAAATAATTTACTAAAACACCCGGTGTTTCAACATGCTCAGGATCAAGAACATCAACAACCTCATCTGCTTCAGCGATAACTAAATCTGCTGCTGTAGCCATCACAGGGTTGAAGTTTCTCATAGAGCCTTCGTATACAGCGTTGCCGTACTTGTCAACTTTATGTACGCCGAGGAAAGCGATGTCTGCGCGAAGCGGCATCTCAAGAATATAGTCTTTGCCGTCGATTTCTCTGACTTCTTTACCTTCTGCAACTTCTGTACCTACACCTGTACGTGTATAGAAACCGCCAAGGCCTGCGCCGCCGCATCTGATTCTCTCTGCCAGTGTACCCTGTGGCACAAGGTCAACTTCAAGTGTACCTGCGTTCATAGCAGCACCGACTTCTCTGACAATACCGATATGGGAAGCAATAAACTTCTTAACCTGTCCTGTAATAAATAACTGGGAAATACCATAGAAGTCCTGATTGCCGTCAGCGTCAACAAATATTTTACCAGGATCGTTGCAGATTAATGTTAAATCCTTAGCGCCTGATTTCACAATCTCCTTAACGATATGATGCGCAGTACCGCAGCCTACAAAGCCTCCGAACATGATTGTCATGCCGTCTTTGACATAAGATGCAGCCTGTGCGGCTGTAATCTGTTTAGATTTCATGATTAACCTCTCCTTTTGTTTTATTCTTTTTATATTGTAGTACAAAAGTGAAAAGATATCAAGTATTTGTCAAAAAATACTTGATATCTTTCTATTAAACTGTCAATATAACTAAATTATGCTCTCTTAACGATTAATGCCTGTCCCTGTCCGCCGCCGATACATAATGTAGCAAGACCTGTCTTTGCATCTCTCTTTTCCATCTCGTAAAGTAATGTTACGAGAATTCTCGCACCTGAAGCACCTACAGGATGTCCTAATGCGATAGCACCGCCGTTAACATTTGTCTTTTCCGGATCAAGACCAAGATCCTGAACAACTGCTAATGACTGAGCTGCGAAAGCTTCATTTGCTTCTACAAGGTCAATGTCAGCAATTTCCATACCTGCTTTTGCAAGTGCTTTCTTTGTTGCAGGAATCGGACCAAGTCCCATAACCTCAGGTGCAACACCTGCTGTAGCATAAGAAACGATTGTTGCTAAAGGCTTGATACCTAATTCTTCTGCTTTTTCTTTAGACATTACAACAAATGCTGCTGCACCGTCATTGATACCTGAAGCGTTTGCAGCTGTTACTGTACCGTCTTTTTTGAATGCCGGACGAAGTTTTGCAACTTTTTCCATTGTTGTTCCGAATTTAGGGAACTCATCTGTATCAAATACAAGCGGATCGCCTTTTCTCTGTGGAACTAATACCGGAACGATTTCTTCTTTGAACTTACCTGATTTAACGGCTGCCTCTGCTCTGTTCTGGCTTCTTACAGCGAACTCATCCTGCA
>USSL01000159.1 GCA_900557175.1 uncultured Eubacteriales bacterium | reverse complement strand
ACTCTGCCGTCTAATGCACGCAGCAATGTCACTTCATCAATATATTCCAAATCGCCGCCGACCGGAACGCCGCTGGCGATCCGCGTCACTTTAATGCCCGTCGGCTTAATCAGCTTGCTTATATACATAGCCGTTGTTTCGCCCTCAAGACTTGAGTTTGTTGCAATAATTACCTCGTCAACATCCTGCTGGAGTCTTAACATCAGCTCTTTTAAGCGTATGTCATTGGGTCCGATGCCAAGCATCGGCGAAATGGCGCCGTGAAGGACATGGTAAACACCTTTGTATTTTCCGGTTTTTTCGTAAGCAGCCAAATCTCTCGGCCCTTCGACAACCATAATCTGCTTATGATTTCTGCTATCATCGGCACAAATCGGACAAACCTCCGAGTCTGTCAGATTGAAACAGCATTTACAATATTTCACATTGGCTTTTGCCGACGTCATCGCCCCGGCAAGCTGCTCCACCTGCTCTGCGGGCATATTCATAATATGAAAGGCAAGCCTTTGCGCCGACTTTGCGCCGATCCCCGGAAGCTTTGACAATTCCTCAATAAGCTTATTAATCTGATTGCTGTATAAGTTCATCAGAAACCGAAGCCCCCAAGTCCTCCGAGACCGCCTGTCAGCTTAGACATAGAGTTCTGGGACAGCTCGTCAACCTTTCTTAATGCTTCATTTGTTGCCGCAACAATTAAATCCTCAAGCATTTCAATATCATCCGGATCTACAACTTCTTCTGAAAGCTTAATTGAAACGACTTCCTTTTTGCCGGATACTGTCACTGTGACTGCACCGCCGCCGGCTGTTGCATCAACCTGCTTTTCCTCAAGTTCTCTTTGAGCTTCCTCCATCTGACGCTGCATCTTCTGTGCCTGCTTCATAAGATTGTTCATATTGCCGGGCATACCTCCCGGAAAGCCTCCGCGTTTTGCCATAATAAAATCCTCCTGTTTTTAATCCTCATATATTAAGTCAACGCCCTCAAGATTTATTTTCCGAGGGTCGATGAAAGCTTCTGTCTGCTGCGGCTGTTCTGCCGACAACGTCACCGCACGAACCGAAAGCTGCTTTTGAATCTTATCGCCGATAATGGCTTCCAGTTCTTTTTTATGATTTTCCTGTTCAAAATAAGTTTTTTGCATCTCACTCTCACAGGCAAGTAAAAGTGTTGAGTCATCCGCCTGACTGACCTGTATATTTTTAATCATTGCCGCCATCGAATCCGGCAAATCGGAAACAATCTGCCCCCAGCGTGCAACGACCTGACGAATATCCTCCGACATCGCTTTCGGCCGCGCCTCTGCCTTTGCCGGAATTTCCCGCGCTGTCTGCTGCATCTTTGAAACTTCTCCGGCCTGATCCGGCGCTACGGCAATCACACCCTGTTCCAATTGCTTTTCAATATTGGCGAGGCGATTTAAAATAGAATCTAAGTTCCGTTCCATCGATGGTTTACATAACTTCACAAGCGCAACCTCCAAAAGTACGCGCTTTTGTGTCGAATAGCGCATCTGCCCCGACAGCTCGGAAAAGACGCGGATATAACGCATAATAATATCCGGCTTTACAAGGGCAGCCTCCTCTTTCAAAGCCGCAAGATTTTCCGAAGAAATATCTAAAATATCTTCCAGATTATCCGCATTCTGCGCCAGCATAAGATTTCTCAGATACCATGTAAAGTCCATGACAAACTGATACAGCTCGCGCCCCTGGACAACAATTTCTTCTAAAATATAGACAGCCTCCGTAATATTCTGCGAAAGAACCGCCCGCAAAAGCCGGCTGAACACGCTCGTGTCCACAGCTCCAAGCACTTCAAGGACATTGTCATAGGTGACGCGGCTGTCTATATAAAAGGCAACACACTGATCTAAAAGACTTAGCGCATCTCTCATTGAGCCGTCGGCTGCCTTCGCCACATAGCGCACCGCCCTCGGCTCAACATCCAGACCTTCTTTTTCAATCAGCTCACTGAGTCTGTCTGCAATCGTATCAATTGTAATTCTCTTAAAATCATAGCGCTGGCATCTTGACAAAATCGTAATCGGTATTTTGTGCGCCTCTGTCGTTGCCAAAATAAAGATAACATAAGACGGCGGCTCCTCCAGTGTCTTTAAAAGGGCATTAAACGCACCTGTAGACAGCATATGCACCTCGTCGATAATATAAACCTTATAGCGCCCTTCTGTCGGCGAATAGCTGACCTCCTCACGGATTTCACGTATATTATCGACGCCATTATTTGAAGCCGCGTCAATCTCGATCACATTCATCGACGCCTGCGCGTCAATAGCCTTACACATGGCACACTCATTGCACGGACTGCCGTCGATTGGATGGAGACAATTCACTGTCTTTGCAAATATCTTTGCCACCGTTGTCTTACCTGTACCGCGCGTCCCGCAAAATAAGTAGGCATGGCCGATTCTGTCCAGCTTTATCTGATTTTTAAGTGTCGTCACAATATGCTCCTGACCTTTGACATCCTCAAAAGTCCCCGGACGCCACTTCCGGTATAATGCCTGATATGCCATACTAAATTCCTGCTTTCATTTTATTTTCACCGTCAGTCGCCGAAGCTGATGCCTAAATCCTTTGCTTCCTGAACAATAGATGACGACGGATCTACATATTTTAACTTGCCGGCAACTTCCTGAAGCGGTACCGGAACAATATCATTGCCCTTAAAGCCGACCATGTAACCATATTTTTCTTCCATGATTAGTCTTGCCGCAGCAGCACCAAGTCTTGTTGATACGACACGGTCATACGAATCCGGGCTGCCGCCTCTTTGCGTATGCCCCGGCACAACAATACGGACTTCCTGTCCGAGCACTTCCTCAATCTTTTTGCCAATCTCATAGGAAACTGACGGAAAACGGCTTGATGCACGCTTTTTAGCCAGTTCCTTCTTTGTCAGCGCCGCTTCTTCTTTTGAAATGGCGCCCTCGGCAACGGCAAGAATTGAAAAGCGCTTGCCTGCCTTTGTACGCTTCTTAATTGCTGAAATCACATGATTGATATCATACGGAATTTCCGGAATCAAAATAATATCTGCGCCGCCGGCAATACCTGCGTGCAGTGTCAGCCAGCCGACCTTATGTCCCATAAGCTCGACAATAAATACACGTCCGTGGGATGCCGCCGTTGTGTGTATACAATCTATGGCGCTTGTTGCAATATCAACAGCACTCTGAAAACCGAAAGTCATATCTGTACCATAAATATCGTTATCAATCGTTTTTGGCAATGATACAATATTCAGCCCTTCCTCTCTTAAAAGATTGGCTGTTTTCTGCGTGCCGTTACCTCCGAGAATCACAAGACAATCAAGCTTTAAATTTTTATAAGTTGCCTTCATTGCCTCGACTTTATTAAATCCATTCTCGCCGATCACCCGCATCTGCTTAAACGGCTGACGTGATGAACCTAAAATCGTGCCGCCGACTGTAAGTATTCCTGAAAAATCTGACGGCTTCATAAGTATATAGTCGTTGTACATAAGGCCTCTGTAGCCTTCTTCAAAACCAAAAATCTGAACATCATCCAGCTTGCTGTACAGTGTCTTTGCGACACCGCGCATCGTCGCATTTAAAGCCTGACAATCGCCGCCGCTTGTAAGCATACCTATTCGTTTCATTTTAAAGACCGCCTTTCATTATGACATTTAATTCATCAAAGTTACAGTCTGCTGGCAAACCTGCGTCGCTTTTGTAACTTTAAGCCCTAGTATCATAATATAAAAAATCCGCATGTAATTCAAGCATAAAAAACGCCGCAGCAATGAAAATTCACTGATGCGGCAGTTTCTATGTTCTATATAATGATTTATATTTTTAAATCCGCACATTCTGCTTCGTAAAGCACCCACAAACGTTACCTCTACAGTTAACTCAGCTCAGGCACCCTCACGGCACACAAAAGGTCCTGTTTAGTGCTGCTCCATTCCTGACCTGACACGGTTCGCAGGTTTCTGTTGCGTAAGACCCAGGCGTCAACGCCACTTATAAAGGGCAGCTTTGCAGTGTACTTTCCTCAGACAGAATATCACCCCTGCTGTAGCGGATTGCAGGTACAGGGCACCGCTATCTCCCCGGCTGTGCGGAAGCTTTCTGGCTGATGATTAAATATACCATCCTAGTATACCTGTTTATATGACGGCTGTCAAGGAAATTTACACTTACTTTTCCTTTACTTTTCCACATAACCTTTCAGGCCGTCAATGGAATTGGCGCTGATTGTATTGACCATATCTGAACCGTCAAGACGGATATAATAAGCATCCGTATCTGAGTCTGCTTCTTTTTCCGCCTTGCCGCCGACATAAATCACCTGTATCTTTTCATTATCGTCACTGTCGGTGTAAGTGTATTCGAGCGTCATCTGCGGCTTATCAAGACCGTACTTTTTAAGCTCATTTTTATCGGCGTAATAATCCGCACACTTTTCGATGGACATACCCGGAATCGCCGCTGATAAATTATCAAAGACTTCTTCCTCCGTTTCATCATAGGTATAGGTTTCACCATCTATTTCAAGCTTCACCTGTATGATGCTGTCACTGAAAGTTGTCGGCAATGTTTCGGCTTCCACGAAATCATACAGTGTCTTTCCCTGAAATTGGCCGTACACGAAACTGTCGGCTGTATAAACCGTATCTTCATCTGCCGCTTTGACATAGTAGCCGTCACCGACGGCATCACCATAAACGATTGTCTTTTCATTGCCGTCACTGTCTGCTGCCGTCACGGATATATTATCTTCGCCAAAGCCGTAAGCCGAAAGAACATCGC
>USSL01000158.1 GCA_900557175.1 uncultured Eubacteriales bacterium | reverse complement strand
CAAAACGCTCAACAAGTTCCGGATTTTCCGGTTTCTTCTTTGTCAGCGGCGAAATCTCAATCGGATGATCAATGACAAATGTCGGCTGGATTAAGTGTTCCTCTACAAATTCCTCGAAGAACAGGCTTAAGATATCGCCTTTTTTATGTCTGTCTTCATATTCAACATGATGCTCGTCGGCAACTTTCTTTGCTTCCTCTGTTGTCTTGATCTCGTTAAAGTCAACGCCGGAATATTTCTTGACAGCATCAATCATCGTAATCACTTCGAAAGGCTTTCCGAGGTCGATCATATATTCACCGTAAGGAATTAATGTTGTACCGCACACTTCCTGTGCAACATGACGGTACATATTTTCTGTCAGTTCCATCATGCCGTGGTAGTCTGTAAATGCCTGATATAATTCCATTAATGTAAACTCAGGGTTATGTCTTGTATCTGTGCCCTCGTTACGGAATACACGGCCGATTTCATAAACCTTTTCCATACCGCCGACAATCAGTCTCTTTAAGTAAAGCTCAAGCGAAATACGAAGATTAACATCCTCATCAAGTGCATTGAAATGTGTCTGGAACGGACGTGCCGCAGCACCGCCGGCATTCTGGACAAGTACCGGTGTTTCAACCTCCATAAAGCCGAGATTATCAAGATAACGGCGGATAGAGCTTAAAATCTGTGAACGCTTTACAAATGTTTCCTTAACATCCTGATTCATAATTAAATCCACATAACGCTGTCTGTAACGAACGTCTGTGTTTGTCAGTCCGTGGAATTTCTCCGGAAGCACCTGTAAGCTCTTTGATAAAAGTGTGATTTCTTTTGCGTGAATTGAAATCTCACCTGTTTTTGTTCTGAAAACAAAACCGCGCACGCCAATGATATCACCGACATCCAGTTTTTTGAAATCTTTGTAGGCATCCTCTCCGATCTCATCTCTTGCGACATAAGACTGGATTGAGCCCTTTAAATCCTGAATATGGCAGAAAGAAGCCTTGCCCATGACACGCTTGGACATCATACGGCCGGCTACTGTCACTTCTTTTTCCTCAAGGCTCTCAAAATTATCCTTGATTTCTTTACTGTGATGGCTTACATCATATTTTGTAATTAAAAATGGATCTCTGCCGCTATCCTGTAATTCTTTTAATTTATCGCGGCGTACCTTCAATAACTGGTTAATGTCCTGCTCCTGTGCGTTTCTTTCCTGTGCCATGTTTTTCACTCCCTTTTTTAATTTGCCCTTTGAATTTCAAGAATTTTAAATAAAACAACGCCTGCCTGTGTTTCTACCTCGACAGTTTCTCCGACTTTTCTTCCGAGAAGTGCCGCACCGACAGGAGATTCGTTGGATATTTTGTTATTTAAGCTGTCAGCCTCTGTTGAACCGACAATGCTGTATTCAATTTCTTCCTCAAACTCAGCATCATAAAGACGTACTTTACAGCCGATGCTCACAACGTCTAATGTCACTTCATCTTCATCGACAACCTCAACATTTTTAAGAAGCTTTTCGAGTTCTTCAATACGGCTCTCGATGTCTCTCTGCTCGTCTTTCGCTGCATCATATTCTGCATTTTCAGATAAATCGCCCTGCTCTCTTGCTTCTTTAATCTTCTGAGCTACTTCCTTTCTCTTATTAACCTTAAGGTCAAAAAGTTCATCTTCCAATGCCTTTAAGCCGGCAAAAGTCATAATATTTTTTTTGCTCTCAGCCATTTCAATTCCCTTCCTACTGCTTAATAATAAATGACTGCACCTTTTTAAGCGCAGTTTACCGCCGGTGAATAAGGTATTTTCCTTATCCACCGATATTCTGTGATTTTTAGTATTATATCCCATCGCCTTGGCGGTGTCAATAATTCAAAGCTTATTTTCCATATATAAATCCAATAATCCGGCCAATTCATCGCAAGTTTCCACTGTATTGACAAGCTTTCGGAGTTTTGCCGAGTTTGGATAGCCGGCCATATACCATGCCGTATGTTTGCGCATCTCTCGTATGCCGAGATACTCACCCTTAAATTCTGCCTGCATTTTGGCGTGACGCATAATCATCGCCGCTACTTCTCTGACCTCAGGTTTCAAAAGAAGCTCGCCCGTTTTCATGTAATGAAGCGTCTGTGAAAAAAGCCACGGATTTCCCTGAACGCCGCGCCCGATCATAACACCGTCACAGCCGGTTTCTTCCATCATACGCACGGCATCCTCCGGTTTAAAAATATCACCGTTGCCGATAACCGGTATTTTAACTGCTTCCTTTACCTGCCGGATAATATCCCAGTCAGCATGTCCGCTGTAATACTGGGAGCGTGTTCTGCCGTGAACAGCGATTGCTGATGCGCCGCTCTCAAAAAGCACATGCGCCATCTCAACGGCATTTGCCTCCTCCACAGTAAAACCTTTTCTTATTTTTACCGTCACCGGCTTTTGAATCGCTTTGACAATATGCTCCACAATTTTTCCGGCAAGAAGCGGATTTTTCATCAGTGCGCTGCCCTCGCCGTTGTTGACAATCTTCGGCACAGGACAGCCCATGTTAATGTCCAGTATATCAAAGTCCATCGTCTCAATCCGCTTTGCCATCTCTGCCATAATTTCCGGATCAGAGCCGAAAAACTGGAGGCTTACCGGCCGTTCTTCTTTTCGTGTTTCCATAAGAATACCGGTATTTTTATTATTATAATAAAGGCCTTTGGCACTGACCATCTCCGTATAGACAAGGGCACAGCCCTGCTCCTTGCAAAGCAGACGAAACGGCAAATCACTCACGCCTGCCATGGGCGCAAGTACTAGCGGATTTTCAATGTGGACATATCCGATATTAAATCCTTCCATTGCGCCTCCTTAAGCCTGACGGATGCCGCGGCATTTGCTCCGGATAACACTAAGGCCTTTTAATGTCAGCATATTGTCGTAAATATCGATACAGTCTGTCTCACTGGCAATAATTTTTCCAAGACCTCCTGTTGCGATTACTTTGACATCCTTTAAGCCCGCTTCCTCGATCATCTTTTTAACAATATATTCTGTCTGTCCAATTGTTCCGTAAAACAATCCTGCCTGTAAACATACCGTTGTTTCCTTGCCGAGAATCGTTTTTGGTTTTTTAATCTCTATCTCAGGAATTTTTGCTGTCCCCATCGTCAGCGCATTGGCGCTTAGACGGATACCCGGACAAATAACAACCGAATCCAGCGTGCCATCCTCAAGAACAAGCTCAAAGGTTGTCGCTGTGCCATAATCAATCACAATGGCCGGACCGCCGTAAATTTCCCTGACTGCAACAGCATCAACAATCAAATCAGCACCAACCTCTTTCGGATTTTCCGCTCCGATTTTTATCCCTGTTTTAATCCCCGGTCCGACAACAATAGGCGCCAGTCCGAGATATTTCTTAATACCATTTTTAAATGAATGCATCACATTCGGAACAACGGAGGCAATGACAACATCCTCCACATCGGACGGCTGATAACCGTTTGAAATAAGCACATCGCGGATAAACACGCCATATTCATCGGACGTTCTTTGTGCCTGCGTCATCATCCTGAAGCATTCAGCCATCTCGTCACCCTCGTAAAGGCCACAGGTGATATTTGTATTTCCGATATCTACAACTAAAATCATATTTACTCCTCAACATCTTCCCCAAGGAAGAATACTTTGTAATAAGTCTCCAGCGCTTCAAAAAGCTCCTTTTTCTGCTGCTGAAGTTGCTTGATCTTAAGGCCGGAGCCAATTTCATCAAAGAGAATATCCCCGTCAGCCGCGGAAACAGACAGCTCTAAATTGCCGTCATCATCAAACTCTAATGTAAGCACACCGCCGACGTCCTCTGTGAAAAGGACGCACATAATTTTAAGTTCCTCCTTCACCTGTTCTGGAAGTGAGGCAAAATCATCATTTAAGTAAAACTTCTTTTCATAGGCGCTTGCGCCGCATAAAACAATATTTTCCTGATACATCTTTTACTCCCCGGCACCAAGTGTCGCCGCCATCACAGCCTTAATCGTATGCATACGGTTCTCGGCCTCCTCAAAAACAATCGACTGCGGACCTTCAAATACCTCGTCGGTCACCTCAAGCTCCGTAAATCCGTATTTTTCGCCCATTTCTTTGCCAATCTTTGTCTTTAAATCATGGAATGCCGGCAGACAATGCATAAAAACAGCCTTTGGACCTGCATTGTCCATCACAGCCTGCGTCACTTTATAAGCCTCTAAATCTTCAATTCTTGTTTTCCATATGTCATCCGGCTCACCCATAGATACCCATACATCGGTATAAATGACATCGGCGCCCTTTGTGCCTTCTGTCACATCTTCTGTCAGTGTAATTGTTGAACCGCTCTTTTTTGCCTCTGCCCGGCAATATTCTACAAGACTATCCTCCGGGAAATAGGCTGACTTTGTGCAAGCCACGAAATTCATCCCCATCTTTGCACAGGCAATCATCAGGGAATTGCCCATATTATATCTTGCATCACCCATATAGGCAAGTGTGATGCCTTTCAAATATCCAAAATGTTCTCTGATTGTCAGCATATCGGCAAGCATCTGTGTCGGATGATACTCGTTTGTAAGGCCGTTCCATACAGGAACGCCGGACTTTTCTGCCAGCTCCTCAACAATTTCCTGTCCGAAGCCGCGGTACTCTATGCCATCAAAAAGGCGTCCTAAAACCCGTGCCGTATCCGCTGTACTTTCTTTTTTGCCGATCTGTGAACACGACGGATCAAGATACGTTGTGCCCATTCCGAGATCGTGGGCCGCCACCTCAAAAGAACAGCGTGTGCGCGT
>USSL01000157.1 GCA_900557175.1 uncultured Eubacteriales bacterium | reverse complement strand
CCCGTATAGACTGGGACATGGAAGCGGCGGAGAAGAAGGGGTTTGAGCATTTCATGCTGAAGGAAATCTATGAACAGCCAAAGGCAGTGCGGGATACCCTGAACCCCAGAATAAAAGACAAGCAAATCGTGCTGGATGAATTAAAGCTGGCTGACAAGGAAATATGCGGTTTAAAGAGAATCCAGATGGTTGCATGCGGCTCCGCCTATCATGTGTGCATGAGTGCAAAATACATTTTCGAGCAGTTAGCGCGGATACCTGTGGATGTGGATCTGGCTAGTGAACTGCGTTACAGGAATCCTGTATTTGAGGACCATACCCTTGCCATTGTGGTGAGCCAGTCAGGCGAGACAGCGGATACACTGGCGGCATTGAGGGAGGCCAAGAGCCAGGGGCTTCCGGTCATGGGTATTGTCAATGTGGTGGGAAGCTCCATTGCCAGGGAGGCGGATTATGTGTTTTATACCTGGGCAGGACCTGAGATTGCGGTGGCCACAACTAAGGCCTACAGCGCTCAGCTGGCAGCGGTCTATCTGCTGGCCATCCACTTTGGCCGGGTGAGAGGAAATTTGGATGACGGAACATATCAAGGTATGATTGAGGAGCTTTTGCTTCTTCCTGATAAAATCAGCCGGATTCTGGAGGAAAAAGAGCGGATTCAGTGGTTTGCCAATAAGTTTTCCCATAACAATGATGTATTCTTTATCGGCAGAGGACTGGATTATGCTGCCTCCATGGAGGGCTCCCTAAAACTCAAGGAAATATCCTATATACACTCAGAGGCGTATGCTGCCGGGGAACTGAAGCACGGGACTATTTCCCTGATTGAGGACGGCATATGGACCATCAACATAGCGACACAGGGCAGCCTGTTTGAAAAGCTAATCAGCAACATGGTGGAGGTCAAAAGCAGAGGGGCAAATATCCTGGGGATTACCAGTTACGGGAATTATTGCATGGAGGACACGGCTGACTGTACCATATATGTTCCGAAGACATTGGAATGTTTTTATCCCAGCCTGGTTGTCATCCCTCTTCAGCTTCTGGCCTATTATGTATCCCTTTCCAAGGGACTGGACGTGGATAAACCAAGGAATCTGGCAAAATCAGTGACCGTGGAGTAGCGGGTAACAGAAGACTTGATATAAGAGAGGAGGGAAGACAGTCATGTCAGCAGACAGTCATATTTTCATACAGACCTTTTGCGGTTTTGATGTGTTCATCGCCAATCAGGCAGTCTATTTTTCCAGCAAAAAGTCTAAGGAACTATTGGCCCTCCTGGTCAGCAAAAGAGGATGCAGCGTACCGCTTTCCGAGATAGCGTATACCTTATACAGTGATACGCCGGAAAGAACGGCAAAAAATAATATCAGGGTCATTGGGTACAGGCTGCGCCAGATTTTAAGGGAGCATGGATGTGAAGAACTGCTGATTCACAGGCCCGGGGTATACTCGGTCAACACAGGACTGTTTACCTGTGATTACTATGAATTCATGAAAGAAAACAGGACATACATTACTGCCTATACGGGAAAATACATGCCGGAATATTGGTGGGCATCTGGGGTGGTTCCATATTTAAACGTGGTATATGAATTATATAATAAAAAACATTCCCTGTAAGAGAGATTAATCTGATTTATGTCAGGGATGTTTGAAAATGCAGATAAGCTTATAAAAAAGATTAACAAATCCCAGCACTGTGCCGATTATGAGTCGGCTGTGCACCAGCTTTTTAACCGTCCTGATTTATTCAGAAACAAAAAATAAATGTTATCATAAAAGAGTGCTTCACAGCAGGCAGCGTCCTGTCAACAAAGCACTCTTTATATATTTCAACAACTATACTTTTCTAAAATGGCATCCATTTTTTGTTTTTCAATATATTCAATCGGAATGACAGGCTCCGGATCCTTTGTAAAATCTCCGATTTTTTTATGATAAAATACAAGACCATACCAGTGATCAAACTTCCATCCGCAGTTTTCCAATGTATAAATATATTCAAAACCCATTGCCTTATGGTAATTAATGCTGTTTTTTGCCGTTGATGTAATGAGAGAGTAGATATTATAAATGCCCTGAAGCTTCGATATCTCCTCAAGCGCGGCAAAAAGTCTGCTACCAATACCCTGTCCCTGAAATTCATGACGGATATAAACAGAAAATTCCACATCCCACGAAAAAGCGGCCCGCTCTCTGAAACGGCTCGTATAGGCATAACCGACAATCTGACCGTCAGACTCGGCCACAACCCACGGATAAGATGCCGTAATTTTATGAACACGCTTCACAAACTTTCTATAGGAAGGCACCGTACATTCAAAAGTAATCGGCGTATTTGTAATATATGGTCTGTAAATACTAAGTACATCTTTAATATCTTCGTCTTTAATCATTCGCAGTTTCATTTTACTTATCCTCCTTACAAAACCTATTGTAAAATAATCTTTCATAAGTTTCAAGTTCTCTTTTGCAAAGTTCCCGTGATTTTGATATGATAATATCAGGAGGTGCCGCTATGAAAACATTAATTGAATTTTATGACAGAAGTGTTCTCAAAAATATGACCGCCGTGCTTGCCTTAAAGCCGGATTATCTCATTTTCTTTTATGATAAAACACAATTTACACATTTTGAAGTCTACAGTACGTTTGAGGCATGCAAAAAATATATTCCGAATTTGCGTGTAGAGCTTCGCAGTGTTGATTATCACGACTATACTGCGATTGAAAAAACTATTGCCGAATGTATTTTTCAAAACTATGATGACACCATCGGCTTTGACTTAACCGGCGGCAGTGAACTTATGACAATCGCCGGATATAAAGCCGGAATGCGTGCCGGTGTCAGCGTCTTTTTCACAGATATTTATAAAAATGAAGTTGTCGATTTATCAGGAAAATGGCCTTCCCAGAGAAGTAACCCTTTTGAAATCGCCGATATTATATGCGCCGGCGGCGGAAAGCTTGTCGGCTTTACAGATCCTTTTTGGCTTTCAAAGCGTATTAAAAACCTCTGTACACTTGCATTTAATGTCCTCAAGGCGCCTAAAAAATGGGCAAAAACATGCCGGTATTTCCAACAGCATAAAGGCAGCTGTAAAGGGCGTCCGCTCTCTTTTTATAAGCAGCTTACTGAAAAAGAAGACGCCAGAGATATACTTCCGGATAAAAACCTTCTTTTCCAGTGTCAGTCATGCCGTCTTATTGAAAATCTTGTATACACAAATGCTGTGCTCTCATTTGATTACACATCGCCGAAGGCTGTCGATTATATGGCCTCCTACGGCGTATGGCTTGAGCTTTTTACGTATGGGGCGATGCTCGATATTTCTGCGGTGCATGATGTAAAAACAAGCATTAAAATTGACTGGAACAGACAGGATGATGTTGAAATTATCGGCAATGAAATTGATGTCACTGCCATGTACAAATGCCGTCCGGTCGTTATTTCGTGCAAACAGTCTACAAATCCTGTTTCTGCAGATGCCTTAAATGAGCTTTATGTCGTTTCAAGACGCATCGGCGGCAAATACAGCATACCGATTCTTGTCACCTTAAGTGACATCAAACACAGCCACAGCGGTATTTATATGAAAGCGCGGGAGATGAAGCTGCGTATATTAGACGCCTCTGATTTAATGAGCGGCGAATTTAAGCTCCGGCTTTTAAAAATCATTACAGATAATGAACAAATTTAAGAAATATTTATACAAATTTCTTAAATTTAATGCTATACTGTAAAAAGGAAATTATCTATTTAGAATAGTGAGTGAATGTATATGGATTTAAGAGACTTTTCGGAAATCGGGCAGCAGATTGAACGTACTGTAAAAAATGCTGTTGATTCCATGAATTTTGATAAATTGAATCAGAATATTAACGAGACATTTAATAACGCCTTCCAAAACAAACACGACGGTGCTTTTCATTATAAGCCAAAAAATCCTTATGAAGATAAAAGCTTTCATCAAAATACAGCAGAGAATTTGAATAACCGCTGGCATTACGAAAAGAATCGTACAAAAAGTGCCTCCGGCGCTTCTTTTAACCGTTTTAACACACAGGGCACACAGACAAAAGACGCAAAGACAAAAGATTCACAGACAACCGCCGTTGGTTTTCCTGTCATTTCAGATCCGCCGGGACGCATTTCCGGCATTCTTATGATGGTCTTCGGCTACAGCGGTCTTGCCATATCCGGTGCAGGACTCATTATCTCGCTGGCTTTTTCCGCAGCCATCGGACGTTTTTTTTCTGTCGGCGCCGCATTTTCGATTATATCGCTTCCGATCATCACAATATCGGCGATTTTAGCAATCAGCGGCACAAAGACAAGAGGGCGTCTGTCAGGCTTTAAACAATATATCAGTGTTCTTAAAGGGCGGACATTCTGTTCCTTAAAAGAACTTTCTGAAAAAATCGGAAAGAGTAAAAACTATGTTTTTAAAGATGTGCAAAAGCTTATTGGTGACGGGTTCTTTCCTGAAGGCCATATCGACGAGCAAAAGACATGTCTTATGGTCACCGATAAAATTTACGAACAATATCTGATTGCCCATCAGAGCATGAAAGAGCGTGCGGCAATGAAAAATACCGAAGAAGCTAAGGAAGATGATGGTCTGAACGCCTCACAAAGCGCAGATTTTAATAAAATTATCGCCGACGGTGAAGTTTATATGCGCCATATCCGTGAAGCAAACGATGCAATTCCTGATACGGAAATCAGTAATAAGCTTTACCGGATGGAACTTATCATCGGGAAAATATTTGGCTATGTAAGAAGCCACCCTGAACAGATTGCCCAGCTCCGCCGGTTTATTGACTACTATATGCCAACGACAG
>USSL01000156.1 GCA_900557175.1 uncultured Eubacteriales bacterium | reverse complement strand
GGATGATGATGTTGCGGCAATCATTGCCTGCATCGAAAAGGGTGTTAAAGAGGCTGTCGGCACATTAATCGTTGAATTTGGTTCTTTCGGCAAAGCACCGCTTGTAGAGCAGGTTGGCTTAGATGAAATGGCAGAAAGATACAAAAAAATGAAATAATGCTATCTCTTTTCCCGCGCCGGCTTAACGCAAGCAGGCGCGGGTGTTTTTTTCTTGTAGGAACCGGCACAAAATGCTACAATCAATTAAAATTATTGAGATGGAGACGGCGATGGGATATTATACCGATTTTTTTGAAAAGGCCACGTATGAGCTATATGAAAAAGAAGATTATATTGATGAATTGAAAAAGCTTACAGGACAGTTTCGTACTTTTGATGAGGCTTTGGACAGCTTCATATCAGAACACGGTTATAAAGGCAGCATGGAGAATGTTGATGAGAAAGTCACATTTATTGTCAGCCGCTTTAAACAGACAGGCGTACCTGTACCGAGAAATATTAAAAAATGGTATACGGAAAAAAACGGATTGAAAGAAATTCAAAAATCCCATTTTTGTTCTGTTTTGCCTTTGAACTGAATGTGGACGAGGCGGATGATTTTTTTCGCAGAATCTGTCTTTCAAAAGGTATTGACTGTCATTTAATGCAGGAAGCGGTGTATTTCTTTGCCTTAAAAAATAGGCTGACTTATACACAGACAGAAGAAATTTTATCAGGCTTAAAGCTTATGAAGCCGGATAAAATTTGCGGAGAGGATTTAATTTATACAGATTTCATTAAGGAAGACGTCGAGAAAATAGAGACGCCGGAGAAACTTATTGCATATTTGAATGAAAATTCCGAAAAATTTGCCTATAACAATGCGGCGGCATTTGAGACTATACAGACACTATGGAAAGAAATTCAGGGCAGCGATGATAAAGAGGGGCTTGCCATAAAAGAGAGAAAACAGCTCTATGAGTTATTTAATAAGGAAGAAGCGGCGAAGCAAAAATATCATGGCAGAAGGGAGCGTTTAAGGGCAGATGATTCTATTACGGGAATTTATTTGCAGATATTGGGGCTTTATGGGGATTATGTTACAGATTATTATAAAGACAGAGGGCTTAAAGCAATATTAAAAGATAATGCACTGCTGCACCCTTTGGCAGAAGAAGCATTTCCTGACAGAGATGGGTTAAACAAAATTTTAAACGGGGCACATGTATCATATGAGCGTGTCCGAAAATTGCTGATATTGCTTGTGTTTTACAGATTTTATGTAAAACGTGCGCTGTCTTCAGGAAATTATATGACAGATTGCGGGGAAGAAAAAAACTGCATGATGACGATAGATAATCACTTAATATCAGCCAATTATCAAAGGTTGTATCCGGGAAATCCATATGATTTTCTTATACTTATGGCGATAAGGACAGAGAGTCCGCTGTGTACTTTCCGGGATTATATGAGGGAATTGTTTTTTGAAAATGCAGATATGGATTTATTTTACGGGGAATGATAAGTGATGGAAAAGCGACAGCCATTAAAAATAAATACAGAGCTTACGGCTCAAAACAGCAGCGGCGGAACGATGCGCTTTGTCATCGGCAGGACGGTTGGTTTTGGAGGCTCATGCATTGTTTATGATGGTTATTATGTGAATAATGCCGGAGTAAAAAGCACGGTGCGCATTAAGGAATGCTTTCCGTATAAATTACATCTTCGCAGGAGTGAAGCGGGCGTCCTCATTGCCGAAAATGGTGAGAATGAGCGGTTTGAGGCCTATAAAATGAGAATGAGAAAATCCTTTGAGACGGCGCATTTTCTTCATGAAACATCAGGACTTACAAATTATACGGCGCATGTTTTTGATATGTATGAAGCCAATGGCACAGTATATATAATTTCATCGTACACAGAAGGCAATGTGCTGTCAAATGTGGTTTTTGCTTCGCTGAAGGATGCCGTCCGCGCTGTAATAAGTATAGCGAAACGTATTGAGCAAATACATAAGCAAGGTTATTTATATTTGGATATTAAGCCTGAAAATATATTGATAGACAAGGAACTGCCGGAGCTTATATGGCTCTTTGATTTTGATGCACTCATTCCGATCGGAGAAAAAGAAGCAATTGCGGAATATAAGCTGGCTTGTTCGACGGACTTTGCGCCGATGGAACAAAAAATCGGGGACATCAAACATATCGGCAGACATACGGACATCTACAGTATTGGGGCAATTCTTTTTTACTTACTGTTTGGCAGAGCGCCGGGCGCCGCAGACTGTGGTTTTGAGGCTGAATATGATTATTCAAAATTGAAATGGCAGACAACATATCAGCAAAAATTGTATAAAGCACTGACTGCATTTTTTCACCATACACTTCAGGCCTATTACAAAGCGCGGTATTCTGAAATGACGAAAGTGCTTAACGGGCTTTATGAGATAGAAAAGTATGCACAGATACCGCAGCTGATATGCTCGGAATATGTGTCAAATCATGAGCCTGTGACAGGCAGAGAGGATGTATGTCAAAAATTATGCCACTGGTACGAGAGCAGCGAAAAGCTCATATTTATAACCGGTATGGGCGGCATCGGCAAAAGTACGGTTGTACGAAAATTTATAAGTGATTATTCAGAACGGTTTGATGATGTTTTGTTTTTGCAGTTCAGGGATTCAATATGCGGAACAATCAATGATGATATGCAGCTTTGCATCAGAGGCTGTGAAAAGGACAAGGGAAGAAAGTGACGAAGAATATTTTTTCAGAAAAACAAAAGCTCTATGCGAGTTGACTGCCAAAACGCAGACACTTCTTGGCATTGATAACTTTGACGGAATGATTGACGAGGCATTTTCAAAGCTGTTAAAAATTCAATGGAAGATGATTGTCATCACCCGGACAGATATGTCGTTTTCGGGATTTCATGTTCAAAAAATAGAAGGTCTGTATAAAAAAGAAGATTTACACAGGCTTTTTGAAAATAATATGGGACGAAAACTGGAAGATGATGAGGCCGGTAAGTTTGACCGTATGTCAGAAATGGTGGAAAATCATACGCTTGTTTTAGTTTTAATTGCGCGTCAGATTGCCAAAAGCTTTCTGACAATGGATGAAGCTTTAGAACTTATACAAAAGAACGGCTTTTCTGAAATGGCGCCTGAAAAGGTTGCGTATATGCAGGACGGCGTCGGAATATTATTATATCGACAAAACGATGATGATTAAAGAATTTATTGATGAGAGGCCGATGGTTTCGCTGTTTACACGTCCGCGGCGTTTTGGAAAGACGCTGAACATGGATATGCTGCGAACTTTTTTTGAAAAGACAGATAAAGATACGTCGGTGTATTTCAGAGATAAAAAAATATGGAGCTGCGGGAAAAAGTATCGTGATTACCAGGGAAAATATCCGGTCATCTTTATTACCTTTAAAGATGTTAAGTTTGACTCATGGGAGAAAACCTTTGAGGCGATCAGAGAATTGTTTACAAAGGAAGCCTACAGGCATATTGAGCTGCGGACAAGCAAACAGTGTGACGATTATGATAAAAAGATATTTGAACGGTTTCTTGCCGGCGATATGAATGAGGTAGAGCTTTCGGGTGCGCTTATGAATATGTCGCGTATGCTTCACAAACATTACGGTGTTGCGCCGATCATCATTATTGATGAATACGATATTCCTATACAGCAGGGATATATGAAAAATTATTATGACAAAGTGATCCTTCTTATGCGGAATCTGTTTTCGGGCGGATTTAAAGATAATAAGCATTTGTCCTATGGTTTTCTGACAGGTATTCTCCGCGTGGCTAAGGAAAGTATATTCAGCGGTTTGAATAATCTTGTAATCCATTCTGTTTTAGATCAAAAATTCAGCACATATTTTGGGTTTACGTCAGAGGAAGTTATGGAGATGGCGCAATATTACGGAGCGGAAGATAAATATAAAGAAATATGTGAATGGTATGATGGCTATAGATTTGGAAAGAATGAGATTTTTAATCCGTGGTCAGTGATCAATTACTTTAGTAATGAATGTGAACCGAGAGCTTTTTGGCAGTCTACCGGCAGTAATGATATTATTGGTGAAATTATTGCTGAGGCTGATAAGGAGATTTATGAAAAACTGACGTTTCTTGTAAGTGGAAAATCATTTGTGACTTATATTGATACAAGTGTGATTTATCCGCAAATTAAAAATAATCCGTCAACAATATACAGTTTTTTACTTGTTGCGGGCTATTTAAAAGTTTTGAAAAATCTCCTAAAGTTATTTTTGGATTTTTTTGTAGATATGATATTAAAATCTTTTTAGCTTCTAAGAAGAATCCTTTTAATATATATGTTTCTTCACCAAGATAGATAATAAAATTATTTAAATAATAGAGCAGGTAGTTTTTTAGCTACCTGCTTTTAAATTTTTTGAAATAATATTTTTGAGAATAGAGATAAAAAATGTTATAATATAATGTTCAAAAATATTTTAACTTAAATAAAAAATAAAGATGATCTAAAGAAAAGAATCTTTTGAAATCATGGTTATAATAATTGAAAAAACCTAATATTTATGATAAAATAGTTTACTAGAAAAGTAATGAAATTTAAATGAAAAAGAGAGGAAAAGAAGAATGAATCAAATTATTATAAAATTGTTTTTAATAGTAGGTATAGGAGCAATGATAGGATGGATAACAAACTACATCGCTATAAAAATGCTTTTTAGACCATATAAAGAGATGAATTTTCTATTTTTTAAGATACAAGGGTTAATTCCTAAAAGAAGAAGTGAAATAGCTGTAAGTATAGCAGATACAGTTCAAAAGGAGCTTATCTCTTTAAAAGATATTACAAACTCTTTAAATGCT
>USSL01000155.1 GCA_900557175.1 uncultured Eubacteriales bacterium | reverse complement strand
GAACTTTTTTAACTTTTTTCAAAGTTTTTTATTTTGTTTCGCTGTCTTTGTTTTTCTCGCTGACAGCTTATCTAGGATATCATAGTTGTTATTATTTGTCAACTACTTTTTTCAACTTTTTTTAATCTTTTTTTGAAAGAGCGGAGAAAGAGGGATTTGAACCCTCGCGCCGCGCTAGCGACCTACACCCTTAGCAGGGGCGCCTCTTCGGCCTCTTGAGTATTTCTCCGAACTTATTAAAATTGATTAAATTAAAGCGCACTTTGTCAGTGCATGGATTATTATATCCAACAACACCTTCTTTGTCAACACAATTTTTACGATTTAATAGGTTTTTTTTACTGTTTTTTTACTTATACTATATATAGTTGATTTTATATTTTTATTCTACTATATATTTACTATACTTCTATAACCTATAAGCATACATTATAGTTAAATACATCTATATGCCTCTGTTGCTTCTTCATATAAGTTATTTCCTTGTTTATCAATGACTACAATTGCCGGAAATTTCTCAACTTCAAGTTTGCGGACAGCCTCAGCGCCCAGATCATCATACGCAATAACCTCGGATTTTTTGATTGACTTTGACAAAAGCGCACCTGCACCACCGACAGCTGCAAAATAGATACAGCCATTTTTCACTATAGCTTCCACAACTTCCTTCGTTCTTTTGCCTTTACCAATCATCCCCTTAAGACCGTTATTAAGAAGCTTCGGTGTATATTTGTCCATTCGGCTGCTTGTTGTCGGCCCGGCAGAGCCTATCACCTGTCCTTTTCTTGCCGGAGACGGTCCCATATAATAAATAATATTATCTTCAAGCGGCAGCGGAATATCGCCTCCGGCTTCCATTGTCTCAAAGATCCGCTTATGCGCCGCATCACGCGCCACATAAATTGTTCCCGTAATATAAACATAATCTCCCGATTGCAGCTCATCTGTTTCTTCTTTAATGAGTGGTGCATGAATATACTTTACCATAATCGTCCCCTCCTTAAATCATTTCTGTCACATGTCTGTTGACATGGCAGCAAATATTGACCGCCACCGGAAGCCCGGCAATATGCGTCGGATAAGTTTCAACATGAACCGCCAGTGCCGTCACTGTACCGCCAAGCCCTCCCGGCCCAATGCCTAATTTGTTTATTTTTTCCAAAAGCTCAAGCTCCAATTCTCTGACATACATAATTTTCGAATGTTCTCCGACCGGACGTGTCAGCGCATGTTTTGACATAATCGCACATTTTTCAAAATCTCCGCCGATACCGACGCCGACAATAAGCGGCGGACAGGCGTTCGGTCCTGCGGCCTCCACCGTTTCAATCACTGCTTTTTTTACGCCTTCTATACCATCAGCCGGTTTTAACATCATCACCCGGCTCATATTTTCACTGCCAAAACCTTTTGGTGCCAATGTTATTTTTATTTTATCCCCTTCTGTAATATCATAATGAATAATCGCAGGCGTATTATCTTTTGTATTTACTCGTTCAATCGGATCACTCACAACCGATTTTCTCAAATAACCTTCCGTATACCCCTGTCTTACGCCCTCATTGATGGCATCTGTCAGATTTCCGCCTGAAATATGCACATCCTGACCGATTTCAACAAATAAAACTGCCATTCCCGTATCCTGACATATCGGTATCATATCTTTTGCCGCAATTTCCAGATTTTCCTCTAACGAATGAAGTACCTGTCTGCCCAATTCCGATTTTTCTTCACAGGCAGCCTTCGCCAATGCCTTTTTCATATCCTCTGATAGGAAATGTGTCGCTTTAATGCACATATTTTTAATTGTTTCTGTAATTTCACTGCAATAAACTTCCCGCATACAATCCCGGCCTCTCTTTTTTATCTTTATTAAATGCTCCGAACAAACCTGTCGTACACGGTTATTTTAGCACACAAAACCGACATTCGTATATAAAATTTTTGAGTTTTTATGATTTTACGACAAGAGCCATACTACAAATTTTTATTGCCCGTCAAGTAAACGTGATGGCTTTCACCTTGTCTTTCCCGTCAAAACAACTTATAATAAAATTATTACATACTGTCAGGGACAAAACTTTTGTCTCATTGATGCCGGATTGCTTAGCACGGCGTGCCCACGCAATCCGCAAAAGGAGTTGTTATGATAAAATTCAAATTAAAACGCTATGCCTGCAATGTGCTTTTTGCGGCAGGAACACTGATCCGATGGCTTCTCACCGCTGTTTTGACAGGCGTGATTGTCGGCGGCATATGCACCTTTTTTGCATTTGTTCTCCTGTCAGCCAATGATTTCAGAAAACTGCACCCGCTGATTATCGGATTTCTCCCTGTAGCCGGCCTCGTGATCGTGCTGCTCTACAAAAATTTTCAAAAAACAGACGACCTTGGAACCAATCTTATTATTTCATCCATAAGAACAAATACAGATATTCCTTTCAGAATGGCGCCGATGATTTTTATATCAACGACACTGACACAGCTTTTCGGAGGTTCTGCCGGCCGTGAAGGCGCTGCCATACAGCTTGGCGGCTGTCTTGCCAATAAGCTTGGGCGCATTTTTCATCTCAATGAAAATGACCAGCATATTATAATTATGTGCGGTATGAGCGCCGGCTTTTCAGCTCTTTTCGGAACGCCGATGGCGGCAGCTATTTTCTCACTTGAAGTTATCAGCGTTGGTATTATGCACTACTCTGCCCTTGTGCCCTGTGTGATTTCATCATTTACGGCACATTTTATTGCACTTTACTTTAAAATACCGCCGGAACATTTTCCTGTGCCTGATATTCCTGCAGTGACGGCAGCCGGTCTCGGAAAAATGATTTTATTCGGTGCCATTATTGGTGTCATCAGTATTCTTTTTTGTATGGGGCTTCACTATGCAGAAGTATTTTACAAGAAATTTTTAGATAACGCCTATTACCGCATCGCTGCCGGCGGACTGATTATTGTCGGTCTTTCCGCAGTCCTTCAGACAGAAGCCTATTTAGGCTCCGGCGTTTCAATGCTGACAGCCATTTTTGAAGAAGGTCACATTGTCGGTGCTGAAGCTTTCTTTCTTAAGATTGTTTTTACAACACTGACGATTGCCGCCGGATTTAAAGGCGGCGAAATCGTCCCGTCCTTTTGTATCGGAGGCGCCTTTGGCTGTGCCGCCGCTTCACTTTTGAACCTGCCTGTACCGCTTGTTGCCGCCTGCGGCATGGCCGGACTTTTCTGCGGCGTCACAAACTGTCCGATGACCTCACTGCTCATCTCCTTTGAGCTCTTTGGCTTTGAGGGCATGCCATACTATCTTATTACAGTTGCCGTCAGCTACATGCTCTCCGGCTACTATGGACTTTATCAGTCACAAAAAATTATGTATTCTAAATACCATACGCAGTATGTACACAAGCAGACACATCATTAAGGCAAAGACCAGCATCGAATATGACGAAAAAATAGTGTATCAAAAAAATTACGAAATAAAAAATCCGTCTGAAGCAATTGCCCCGGACGGATTTTTTATTTCTATTTATTCATTTTCAGAAGATGCTTCCACTTCTTCTTCAATTTCCTCGCGTACCTTTGTCATACCGGCAACTTTGATATCATCGTCCATATCAATCAGCTTCACGCCCGATGTAATACGTCCGAGCATTGAAATTGAATCGACAGACATACGGATAATAATGCCGCCTGTTGTAATAAGCATGATTTCCTGTCCTTCATTAACAGATTTCGCGCCGATAACATTACCTGTTTTTTCGGTAATCTTATAGCACTTCACACCCTTGCCGCCTCTGTGCTGAACGGCAAACTCACTGATATCTGTCCGTTTTCCGAGACCGTTTTCAGAAATAATCAAAAGTGCCTCACCCTGAATATCAAGCTGCATACCGACAATTTCATCGCCGTCATCAAGGTTCATACCGATAACGCCCATAGAAGTACGCCCTGTGCTTCTGACATCCCTCTCATTGAAACGGATACACTGACCGTATTTTGTCACAAGGAAAACATCATTTGTCTTATCCGTGCACTTCACTTCAATAAGCTCGTCGTCATCTCTTAACGTAATCGCTAAAAGTCCCGACTTTCTTATATTCTGATATTCCATGACAGATGTTTTCTTAACCATACCTTTTCTTGTCGCCATGAAAAGATACTTGTCCTCCTCATATTCCGCAAGCGGAATCATTGCCGTAATCTTTTCACCCGGTTCAAGATGCAAAAGATTGACAATGGCCGTGCCTCTTGCCGTTCTTGAAGACTCCGGAATCTCATAAGCTTTGATTCTGTAAACCTTGCCCATATTTGTAAAGAACAAAAGATAATGGTGCGTTGTTGTCATGAGCATATCCTCGATATAATCATCCTCTATCGTAGCCATGCCTTTGATGCCCTTACCGCCTCTGTTCTGACTCTTAAAGTTATCAACTGTCATACGCTTAATATAGCCGATTTTTGTCATTGTGATGACTGTATTTTCACGCTTAATTAAATCTTCAACTGTAATTTCATCATCATCAATACCTATGGCTGTTCTTCGGTCATCACCGTATTTATCGCGGATCACTGTAATTTCTTTCTTAATAACGCCTAAAAGAAGCTTTTCATCTGCAAGAATTGCCTTATATTCGGCAATTTTAGCCATAAGCTCCTTATACTCATTCTCAATCTTTTCACGCTCTAAGCCTGTCAGCGCTCTCAGACGCATATCAACGATTGCCTGAGCCTGAACTTCTGTCAGACCGAACTGCGCAATCAGGCGCTCTTTTGCCTCAGAAACATTCTTAGAACTTCTTATAATGCTGATAACCTCATCAATATGATCAAGTGCAATCAGCAAGCCCTGTAAAATATGATCCCGCTCTTCCGCCTTATTCAGATCAT
>USSL01000154.1 GCA_900557175.1 uncultured Eubacteriales bacterium | reverse complement strand
GCTGCCTTTGTTTGAATAAGCGCTTCTTTGAGGCAGAGACGCGCCTACATCCTCCGGCTCAAAAGCACAGACCTTGGATTCTGAATTTTCCAAAGCGCCTCTGGCAAAACCGATATCTGCGGTGATGACTTCACCGGCATACGTACAGCCCGGATATAAAATATGTCCAAGCTTTTCATAACCGAAGGTCACCGTCTTATCTGCCCGCACACAGCTGCCAAGCACCTGTCCTGTACCGGCATCAATACCCGACGGTATATCCACGGCACAAATACATGCACCGCTTTCATTCATCCGGCGTATCACATCCGCAAAATGTCCTTCAACCGCCCGTTTAAGACCGATGCCAAACAAGCCGTCAATCAGCCATGTATAGCCGGAAAAATCCGGTTCTGTATTATTATATTCACGCATGTTTAAATTTGTTATGATTTCTGCCTGTTTTTTTAATTCCGGTGAAAATTTCTTTACATCACCTGCAAAATAAACCGCCGCGTCAATTCCCATATTATAAAGAATACGGGCAGCCGCCACAGCATCCGCACCATTATTGCCATTGCCTGCCACAGCAAGCACCTTATCCCCCGCCTTCAGACACCCTTTCATACAGTCTGCCACCGCGGCCGCTGCCCTTTCCATCAGCACTAAAGACGGTATCCCAATCTTTTCAATTGAATAACGGTCAACAGCCTGCATTTCTCTCTGATTTAAAATATATTTCACGATATCACGCTTCCTTCTGCTACAACATAAGCGGCTGCATACATCTTTGTATTTGTCACAGACACATGAATTTTTTCAATTCCCATAAGCGCTGCCCGGCTTTTCGCACCGCCGTAAAGCCGCACAAACGGACAGCCAGAGTCATCCCGGAGTACCTCGATTTCCTCCGGTGAAATTCCCGCAAAACCTGTGTGAAAAGCTTTCACAACAGCCTCCTTCACCGCAAAATTTCCGGCGGCTGTCTCCGGTCTTTTTTGAATCAGCGCTCTCTCCTCCAACGTAAAATAACGAATTAAAAAAGCCTCCTTTGCGCAAGCCTTTTTAATCCGTTCTGTTTCAATTAAATCTATACCTATGCCTAAAATCATAACGTCTCCTGATTACGTCCGTTTAGTCTTCCATATAAGATTTGTAGCTGTATTTTTCATTGCCTCTGTTTCTGAAATTATAAGACAATGTCATCAGGCTCTCGTCAAGATGGACATTCTTTACACATACCTCATCTGATAAATGTAAATCTGTCGGCGCAAAATTCCATATTGCTTTAATTCCCCACTCCTCTAACTGCTTTCCGATGCCTCTCGCCTGCTTTTTAGGCACCGTCAATGTGGCAACCTCGACATGATTCTCCTTAATAAAGCTTTCAAGCTCATCCATCATTCTGATCTCAACGCCTCTGACCGACAGTCCGACAAGTCTCGGATTAATATCGAAAATGCCGGCAACCCTGAATCCGATCCGCTTAAAATCATAATTGGCAAGCGCCTGCCCCAAATTACCAGCCCCAATAATAATCATGCTCTGCGTCGTATCAAGTCCGAGTATCTTGCCGATTTCTTCATAAAGATACTCGACATTATAGCCATAGCCCTGCTGGCCGAAACCGCCGAAGTTATTCAAATCCTGTCGTATCTGGGAGGCAGTCACTTTCATGCGCATACTCAGTTCCTTTGAAGAAATGCGCACGACATTATTTTCCAGCAGTTCTCCTAAATACCGGTAATATCTTGGCAGTCTCCGAATTACTGCTGATGAAATCTCTCTATCGCTCACGTGTTATTCACTCCCTTATTTATCTCATACATGGTTATATTATATAATAGTATACTGGCGAATGTCAATTATATCGTTAAGTTTCTGACATATTCTCTTTGAACTTGTGAAAAGTCGCGGAACAAAACCATCTTTAAAATACCGGCAATACCTTTACTTTACATCTTATCAATGCTATCATATATGTTTAGAACATTTTACAAACGAGGGGGATACCTATGATTCTCGCATGTCAGAACATAAGCAAGGCATTTGGAACCGAAGAAATTTTAAATCATATTTCTTTTCATATAGAAGACAGAGAAAAGGCAGCCATTATCGGCATTAACGGCGCAGGAAAATCAACACTTTTAAAAATTATTATGCATGAGCTTTCCGCAGACGAAGGCGAAGTCATTCTTGCCAAGGGCAAAACTATCGGCTACCTCGCCCAGCATCAGTCTTTGACAGATACACACACCATTTATGACACGATGCTTGAGGTCAAAAAAGATATTTTAAATATTCATGATAAGATGCGTGCACTCGAACTTGAGATGAAGCACGCCGACGGCGAAGTTCTTGAAAAATATGCACGGCTGACACAGCGCTTTGAACAGGCCAACGGCTACGCTTACAAAAGTGAAATTACAGGCGTTCTAAAAGGTCTTGGCTTTTCTGAAGATGACTTTAACCAGCCGGTTTCAGCGCTTTCAGGCGGTCAGAAAACCCGCGTTGCCTTAGGCCGGCTTCTTCTTTCCAAGCCGGATATTATTCTTCTTGATGAACCGACAAACCATCTTGACATGAATTCTATCGCATGGCTTGAAACATTTTTATTAAATTATCCCGGCGCTGTCATCATCGTTGCTCACGACCGTTACTTTCTTGACAAAATCGTCAGCAAGGTCATTGAAATCGACCACCATAAGGGCTATGTTTTTTCCGGCAATTATACCGCCTATGCCCAAAAGAAAGCGGCGCTTCGCGAAAGCCAGCTCAAGGCTTACTTAAACCAGCAGCGTGAAATTAAGCATCAAGAGGCTGTCATTGAAAAACTGAAATCTTTCAATCGTGAAAAATCTATCCGGCGTGCTGAAAGCCGCGAAAAAATGCTCGATAAAATCGAGCGGCTTGACGCTCCCGAAAACGATAACGCTGCCATGAAGCTGCGGCTTGAACCATCTGTTTTAAGCGGCAATGATGTTCTGCATGTTGAAAACTTAAGTAAAGCCTTCGATGACAACCGCCTTTTTGCCGGAATTGATATTGATATTAAGCGCGGTGAAAAGGTTGCCCTTATCGGAAGCAACGGCACCGGAAAAACAACAATTTTAAAAATACTCAATCACATGCTTCCCGCAGACAGCGGCGAAATCCGCCTTGGAGCCAAGGTGCATATCGGCTATTACGATCAGGAACATCAGGTACTTCACGCCGAGAAAACCGTTTTTGACGAAATTTCCGACGCCTATCCGAATCTTGACAACACAAAAATAAGAAATGTACTCGCCGCCTTTTTATTTACCGGCGACGATGTTTTTAAACGCATCAGCGACCTTTCCGGCGGCGAGCGCGGCCGTGTTTCCCTCGCCAAGCTGATGCTCTCAAACGCTAACTTTCTTATTCTCGACGAGCCGACAAACCACCTTGATATCGTGTCCAAAGAAATTTTAGAAAACGTTCTTAAGAACTATACCGGCACTGTATTTTATGTATCTCATGACCGTTACTTTATCAACACAACGGCCACACGTATTTTGGAGCTTACAGGCGGCGGTTTAAACAGCTACATGGGCAACTACGACGATTATATTGAGAAAAAAGACAATCCGCTTGTATCAGGCTCCGGCGGCGGCATTGCCTCTGTCTCAGATGTCACCCGGACCGCCCCGTCCGAGCCATCTGCCGCAAACTTGTCTTACCAGCAGCAAAAACAGCTTCGCGCCAACGAGCGGAAGCGTCAAAATGAAATTGCGCGGCTTGAAAAAAGGATCGATGACATCGAAACGCGGCAGGCTGAGCTGGACACACTGCTGACTGACGAGGCCATCTGCACCGATGTTGCCCGGCTTATGGAAATCAACACTGAAAAAGAAGCTTTAGACGAAGAACTTTTAGAACTTATGGAAAAATGGGAAAGCCTTGTAGCAGATTAACTGCCGCAGGGCTTTCTCCTTTTCATGTATTAAGAACTTTATTTTTATGGCACAAACCCACTGTCAAATTTATAAAAATTCCTCTTGAAGCGCCGTAATGACTTCCCTTATTTTTTCTTTATTCAGCTTAAAATAGATCTTATTATCCTCCGGTTCAATAAGAACAAGCTTTTTTTGAACAAGCGCATTGACATGATGTGAAATCGTTGCCGTTGTCAATTCAAGCTGCTTTGCAAGCCGGGCGCCGTAAGCGCCCTCGTTCTTTACTGCTTTTAATATTTTAAATTTACTCTTATCTCCCAAAAGCTTTAAAACATCCGGCAAAAAATCATCATCCGGCTTTTTCTCTCCCGATGCATCAAAATAGAAATCCTCGCCAAACATAATGCCGACACCGCAAAAGCTCTCCGGGCTTTCATCTAAAATATGAAAGCTTATGGCATTATAATGAATCACCGCCGGACAAAATGTAATCTCACCGTTTTTGATAACCGTTTTCAGGCTGATACCGCTATAGACTTCAAGATCTTCGTCCACCGTCCGCATTCTTACCATATTTTCCCAAAATTGCACAAATTCATTCACTGCCGGTGCCCATATATCCTTTGTCTGTGCAATCACCTTCTGCGCCGTCTCCAAAAGCGGAAGTATATCCGCCAGCTGCTTTTCCCGATTTCTGTATACGCTTAAAAGACGCCACTTTGTACAATCATCCGTATCTAACTGCTCAATCCACGTCTCCGCCGTTTCAATGCTGCTCTCATCCTCAGACACGTCATCCATCATCTGCAGTCCGATAAAACGCAAAAGCTTCTCCTTCTCATCCCACTTCGCGATAGCGGTACGTATATCCTCCGGCGCTCCAGTTCCTTTGTCATATCTTTGTAAAAGCAAGGCATCTGCAAGCGTAAAACTCAGATTCGGCAATTTTTTAAAATAAAACTGTATCTTCTCTATATCCGGTGCCATCATCGCTTCCCCGG
>USSL01000153.1 GCA_900557175.1 uncultured Eubacteriales bacterium | reverse complement strand
GAACCGTTGCCAAGGACAGTCAGCGCATCGACCTTTTCTGAAATTTCGTGCATTTTTTTGATTGAGTTATCAATAAGGACAACATCGTAATGCTCATGGGTAAGCTGTTCAGCAAGTGTCATACCAACCTTGCCGCAGCCGATAATTATGATTTTCATATTCCCTCCAAATTTGCATATATTACGACAAAGCTGTCGTTGAGGAATGCATACAAAATTAATTATAGCACGAATATTTAAAAAGGAAATAGGAAAATCGACAAAATATGCATTGCTATTTACATTCAGTACATTTATATTCCGGTATATGCTGGCCGAGGGCGGCGGATTCAAAAAGCCGGAAACCACCGGCAAGATTGTAAGCATCATAACCATTGCCCATCAGCAGGCGGCAGGCAATGTAGCTGCGCATACCGCTGAAACAGTGAACATAAACCGGTTTATCTTTCGGAAGCTTATCGAGATGCTCACGGAGGACATCAAGCGGAATGTGTATAAAACCGTCAATATGTCCGCCGGCGCGCTCAAACGGTGTGCGGACATCAAGTAATGTGACGCTGCCGTCCCTCGGAAGCTTATCTACGTCTTCCCAGAAAAATTGTTTTAATTTTCCCGAAATAATATTTTCAGCCGTAAAGCCGAGCATATTGACCGGATCCTTGGCGCTTCCAAAAGGCGGCGCGTAGCATAATTCCAGCGTTGTAAGGTCAGTAATTTTTGCGCCAAAACGAATGGCGGCTGCAATAACGTCGATGCGTTTGTCAACACCGTCAAAGCCGATAATCTGAGCGCCGAGAATACGGTGTGTTTTTTTATCCCACAATGCTTTTACAGACATATTTTTGGCACCCGGATAGTAAGAAGCATGGTCGGCGGAATAAATATAAGTTTTATCATAGTCGATACCGGCAGCTTTTGCAGCTCTTTCATTAAGACCGGTGGCAGCGACAGTCATATCAAAAAGCTTTAAAATAGCGGAGCCCTGCGTGCCTGTATATTCGGAATCAAAGCCGCATATATGATCCGCTGCGACGCGTCCCTGTTTGTTGGCAGGACCGGCAAGCGGAAGAAAGGCAGGATTTTTGCTGACAAAATCTGTGACTTCGACAGCATCGCCCACCGCATAAATAGCACTGTCGCTTGTCTGCATATGACTGTTGACAATAATACTGCCGCGTGCATTTGTCTGAAGACCTGCCGCTTTTGCAAGACTGGTTTCAGGCCGTACACCCACAGACATAATCACCATATCGGCATCAATTTCACCGTGCTGCAGAATAACTTTACCGTCCTTAATGGCGGTGACGCCATTGTTAAGAAAAAGCCGGATGCCTGCTGCTGTAATGTACTGATGGACGTCACAGGCCATATCGGCATCAAGCGGTGCGATCAGATGGGAAGAAAGTTCAACAATACTTACATCAAGTCCGGCATGTTTCAGATTTTCTGCCATTTCTGCACCGATGTAGCCGCCGCCGACAACAACCGCTGTTTTTGGGGAATGTGTGTGGATATAATCTTTAATTTTAAATGTATCGGGAATATTTCTCAGTGTAAAAACATTCTCGCTGTCGATTCCTTCAATTGCAGGGCGGACAGGCTCGGCGCCCGGAGAGAGGATCAGGACATCATAGTCTTCTTCATAGTCTGTATTGGTCTGAAGATTGCGGATCAGGACGGACTTCTTTTCTGAGTCGATACGGATAGCTTCATTGAAAATACGGACATCAATATTGAAGCGCGCCCTGAAGCTTTCAGGTGTCTGGAGTGTCAGCATATTTTTATCTGTAATAACGTTTCCGATAAAGTAAGGCAGGCCGCAGTTGGCAAAGGAAATAAAGCCGCCCTTTTCTAAAATAATAATTTCTGCATGTTCGTTCAGTCTGCGCAGTCTTGCAGCAGCGGAAGCGCCGCCGGCCACACCGCCGATAATTAAAATTTTCATATCGTTCACTCACTTTCTTTAGATGTAGTATGGATAAAGTATATCAAAAACTAAGCTTTTTTTATGTGACTTTATCACACATCAAATGATATTTATGTAGAGCAGATGCTGACACCGACCACGGAAAATTTAAAAAAGACTCTTGAAAAAAATTTGAGTTTGTATATAATGAAGTTAGACGAGGCTAATCAAAGGAAGAATGGAGATACATCAGATGAAACTGAGTGAATTAGAAATTGGAAGTACGGCGACGATACTTGCCGTCGGAGGAAGCGGGGCACTGCGTCAGCATTTTCTTGATATGGGGCTGATACAGGGCACGGAAGTGACGGTTGTCAAGTATGCGCCGATGGGAGATCCTGTGGAGATAAGAATCCACGGCTATGAGCTGACGATACGCCTTGAGGATGCAAAAAATATTGAAATCAGTGCGGCACATAAGGCGAAGGATTTTAAGAAAAAGGCGAAAGGACCTGAAAAACATCATCCGGGATATGGCGAAGGCGGACGTTTCCACAATGTTAAGGATGAGCATCCGCTGCCGGAAAATGAGACGCTGACTTTCGCGCTTGTCGGTAATCAGAATTGTGGAAAGACAACATTATTTAATCAGCTGACCGGTTCAAAGCAGCATGTCGGCAATTTTCCGGGAGTGACTGTAGACAGAAAAGACGGCGTGATTAAGGGCTATCCATATACATTGATTACAGATTTGCCGGGTATTTATTCGATGTCGCCATACAGCAGCGAGGAAATTGTGACGCGTGAATTTGTAATCAGGGAGAAACCGAAAGGTATTATTAATATTGTCGATGCGACAAATATTGAGCGAAACCTTTATCTGACAATGCAGCTTTTGGAATTGAATATTCCGATGGTTGTCGCTTTAAATATGATGGATGAGCTTCGGGAAAATGAAGGTTCGGTGCTTGTCAATGAGATGGAGGCGGCGCTTGGCGTTCCGGTGATTCCGATTTCGGCGGCAAAAGGCGAGGGTATTGATGAGCTTGTGCACCATGCAGTGCATGTGGCGAAGTATCAGGAGAAACCTCTGGAAACGGATTTTTGTAAGAAAGAGGAGGGGATTCATCGCGGAATCCATGCGGTCATGCATCTGATCGAGGATCATGCCCAAAAGGCTGGTATTCCTGTACGGTTTGCGGCGAGCAAGGTGATGGAAGGCGATGATACGCTGCTTGAACAGCTTGATTTAACGGATAATGAGAAAAATATTTTAGAAAATATTGCGAAGCAGACGGAAGAAGAAACAGGACTTGACCGGGCGGCTGCTGTGGCACAGATGCGTTTTGCCTATATTGAAGATGTGTGCAGTGAAACAGTGATCAAGCCAAAGGAGAGTAAGGAGCGCATACGAAGCCGCAAGATTGACCATTTCCTTACCGGAAAATATACGGGTATTCCGGCGTTTATCGGTATTATGGGGCTTGTTTTTTTTCTGACATTTAATGTAATCGGCGCTTTTTTACAGGGGATTTTAGAAATGGGTATTGAAGCGCTGACAGCGGCGGCAGATTCAGCGATGAGCGCTGCCGGCGTTAATAAAGTTGTTCATTCACTTGTCATTGACGGTATTTTCAGCGGTGTCGGCGGCGTTTTAAGCTTCCTGCCGATTATTGTGACACTGTTTTTCTTTTTATCAATGCTTGAGGACAGCGGTTATATGGCCCGCGTTGCTTTTATTATGGACAAGCTTTTAAGAAAACTCGGACTTTCAGGCCGCAGTATTGTGCCGATGCTGATAGGCTTCGGCTGTACGGTGCCGGGTGTTATGGCAAGCCGTACACTGCCGTCTGAACGTGACCGTAAAATGACGATTCTTTTGACGCCGTTTATGAGCTGTACAGCAAAATTGCCGATTTATGCTTTCTTTACAGAAGCTTTTTTCCCGCAGCACGGTGCGCTTGTGATGATCGGGCTTTACGTGTTTGGCATTGTGATGGGTATTGTGATGGCGCTTATTTTTAAGAAGACAGCCTTTAAAGGTGAGGCAGTGCCGTTTGTTATGGAGCTTCCGAATTACAGAATGCCGGGGGCAAAAAATGTGCTTCATCTTTTATGGGATAAGGCAAAAGACTTTTTGCAGAGAGCATTTACTGTGATTTTTGTGGCAACAATTGTTATCTGGTTTCTGCAGAATTTTGATACAGGCTTTAATATGGTATCTGATTCTCAGGAGAGCATTCTTGCCCTTGTGGCCGGTGCGGCGGCGCCGATATTTATTCCGGTCGGCTTTGGCGACTGGCGTATTGTGACGGCGCTTATTTCAGGCTTTCTTGCAAAGGAGAGCGTTGTGTCATCTCTGACAGTTCTTTTCGGGAGCACCGCAGCGCTTCAGGCAGGTCTTACAACGGTCGGTTCTGCAGCACTTTTAGTATTCTGTCTTTTGTATACGCCGTGTGTTGCGGCAATCGCTTCGGTCAAACGGGAGCTGGGCGGCAAATGGGCTGTTGCGATGGTTGTCGGACAATGTGTCATTGCATGGGTGATGGCGTTTGCTGTCTACCATATAGGGCTCTTATTTTAAAATATGAATGATAGATACAAAAAGGGCTCTGCAGGTTTTGCACAGCGTGCATTTTCAGCGCGCCAGGCAAAATTTACAGAGCCCTTTTGTGTATACAGTATTGTGTTTTGTATCAGCAAGTATCCGTTATTAAAAAAACAAATGCTCAATCAGGATTTTGGTTCCTATAAGTATTAATATAACGCCTCCGGCAATTTCAGCATATTTTCCGAGTTTGCCGCCAATGCGGTTGCCGAGGAAAACGGCGATAAAGCTTAAAATACATGTTGTCACACCAATCAGACAGACCGCAGGAATGATGCTCACCTGAAGAAAGGCGAAGCTGACGCCGACTGCGAGGGCATCAATGCTTGTAGCAATGGCGAGCAGAAAAATTTCTTTGCCGGGAATATCGGTGATGGCAGTATCACATTCTGTTTTTGCTTCGCGGG
>USSL01000152.1 GCA_900557175.1 uncultured Eubacteriales bacterium | reverse complement strand
ACAAGGCAGTCAATACATTAGATTCAATGGTTGGCTATAAAAATGATAAATATATGTATTTCGGGCGTGTATCGGCAATTACCGATGATGTTTTTAATTTTGTGCCTGCCCGTGTTGCCGGACTTCTGATGATTGTGGCTGCATTTTTGACAGGTTACGACGGCTTTGGTGCGGCGAAAGTATTTTTCCGTGACAGAAAGAAGCATTTAAGTCCGAACAGTGCCCAGACGGAAAGTGCCTGTGCCGGTGCACTTGGGCTTATGCTTGGTGGTACCCACGATTATTTCGGCAGGGCGGTTGTGAAGCCGACCATCGGCGATGATTGTCACCGTCCGGTGCCTGAGCATATTTTAAATACGCATGTACTGATGTATATGACGGCAATTTTATGTTTGTTTTTATTAAACATACTTTGCTTTTGTATAAACAACGCGCTTATTTAGCGCGGCTTTGAAACTATTGACAGGACCAGAAGGTCCGGATCCGGGTGTGCGCCCTGCGCATTAAAAGGAAAGCGAGTGAAAGTCCCGCACAGTCTCGCTGCTGTAACGGTGGATTCAGCAGATTCATACCATTGGCAAAAGCCGAGAAGGGAATCTTGCAGTGACCGGAGTCAGAAAGCCTGCCCGCATCCAAAGTACCTGTATTTTGGGTACGCCACTGACTTTCCTACGAATGATAGGAGAAGGAGGAAGTTTATGAAACTGAAAAGAAAAGCAGGATATATTCCTGTACTTGCCGTTGCGCTTGCATTGATCATAGCGCCGGCTGCCAATGCAATGCATATTATGGAAGGCTTTCTATCGCCGACATATTGTATTGCATGGGGCATCATCTGTATACCATTTCTTGTACTTGGTGTGCGGTCCATTAAAAAAATTGTGGAAAAAGACAGAAAGACAATCATGCTGATTGCTATGTGTGCAGCCTATGCTTTTGTGCTGTCGGCATTAAAGATTCCGTCAGTAACGGGAAGCTGTTCCCACCCGACAGGCGTTGGCCTTGGCGCCATCTTTTTCGGACCGCTTGCAACTTCTGTGTTTGGTTTTATCGTTCTTTTATTTCAGGCAATTTTACTCGCTCACGGCGGTGTGACAACACTTGGCGCCAACGTTTTTTCAATGGCGATTGTAGGGCCGTTTGTGTCTTACGGTATTTATAAGCTTGTGAAAAAGCTGGGCGGCAATCAGTATTTGGGCGTATTTTTGGCAGCAGCCATCGGCGACCTTGCAACATACTGTGTGACATCTTTAGAGCTTGCTATTGCGTATCCGGCGCCGGAGGGCGGCGTGCTTGTGTCAATTGCCGAATTTTTAGGCGTGTTTGCGGTGACACAAATTCCGCTTGCGATCGCAGAAGGTATTGTGACTGTACTTGTATTTAACTTGATTGCAAAGTACGGCCGTGAGGAAACAAAGAGCCTTAATGTATTTTACGGCAAAGGACAGGAGGGTGTACGATGAAAAAGAGTACGATTGTGATTTTACTTGTTGCTTTAGTACTGATTGTTGCAGTTCCGATGATTACCCTCGGAAAAAGTGCTGAGTTTGGCGGCGCCGACGGTCAGGCAGAGGAATTGATTATAGAAATGAATCCGGAATATGAGCCATGGTTTACACCATTGATGGAGCGCATTTTTCCGGAGGGACTTCCGGGCGAGCTTGAAAGTTTATTTTTTTGTCTTCAGGCAGCCTTAGGTTCAGGTGTGATATGCTACAGTATCGGTTACATGGTAGCGCGTTCAAAATTTAAAAAGGAAGGATCGTAATATGAGCTCAATTGATAAATATGCGTATTTGTCAAAGCTGAATCATGTGAGCCCGGCGTTAAAGTGTTTTATCGCGGCAGCGACAATGGCTGCCTGCCTAGGCTTTAACAACCGACTGTTTTCCGTATTAATATTAGTTTTTATGAGTTTTATGACAGTTTGTGCCGGCGGGCTTAATATCCGCCGGTACGGAAAACTTCTTCGGATACCGCTGGCATTTTTAGTGATTGGTGTTTTGACAATTATAATTAATATAACAAGTCAGCCGTCAGATTTAGTGTCAGTACCGTTTTTTTCAAAATATTTATCCATAAGCAGACAGGGAATATTTGAGGGAACGTCCATTATTTTAAAGGCTTTCGCTTCAGTCGCCTGTCTTTATTTTTTATCTCTGTCAACGCCGGTATTTGAAATTGTCGGCGTGATTAACCGGCTGAAATGTCCGAAAATTATGACAGAGCTGATGCTTTTGATTTACCGGTTTATTTTTATTCTGACGGATACGGCGCATTTGATGATGCTGTCGGCAGATTCAAGACTTGGGTATATGACAAAGAAACAGTGGCTGAATACGACAGGTCTTATTGCAGGCAGTCTGTTTTTAAAAGCCTTTAAAAAATCGTCGGATATGTATAATGCGATGGAGGCAAGATGCTATGACGGCACACTTTGTTTTCTTTCGCGTGAAAAGAAGACAACCGGGCGGCAGTATGTGCTGACCGCGGTTTATATGGCAGTTCTCATTGCAGTGGGAATGATTTTAAATATAAAAGGATAAAATGATGAGTGAGCTAATGAAAATTGAAAATGTTGATTTTTCTTATTCCGACGGCAAGCAGGCGCTGACAAATGTAAATATGTCGGTGTATGCCGGGGAAAAACTGGCAGTCATGGGAGCCAATGGCGCCGGAAAATCAACACTTTTTTTAAATATGAACGGTATATTAAGGCCGTCGGCCGGGCAGATTTTTTTTGACGGCGTGCCGGTGACCTATGGGAGAAAAGGACTGATTGCACTGAGAAAAAAAGTCGGGATTGTTTTTCAGGATCCTGATAATCAGATTTTTGCATCGACCGTGCTTGGGGAAATTTCTTTCGGTCCCCTAAATCTTGGCATGGATAAGCATATTGTGCAAAAGCAGGTTGAAAAGACGGCGGACTATCTCGGTATTTCAGACCTTTTGGACAAACCGCCCCACTACTTAAGCGGCGGACAGAAAAAGCTTGTCAGTATTGCAGATGTGCTTGTGATGGAGCCGGACATTATTATTTTTGATGAACCGACAGCAGCGCTTGATCCGCGCAATACAAAAAAATTTGAAAATATTTTGACAGAGCTGGCTAGAAAAGGCAAAACGGTCATCTTATCAAGTCATGATGTTGATTTTGCTTTTGAGTGGGCAGACAGGGTTGCCGTGTTTGCCGGCAGCTGCCTTGAAATGTGCGATGTGCCGGAAAAGGTATTTGCCGATGATGTACTTTTAAAAAGAGCAAGTCTTAAAAAGCCGGCAGTCATGACGATTTTCGAGAAGCTAAAGGGCATCGGTTTATTTGATGAGGCTGAAAGCTGTCCAAAGAGTATGGCTTTACTGGGCGAAAAAATAGATTGTAAAAGGAATGGAGTTTGATATGCTGCACGGCGGAGATATTTACGGAACAGGTGAAAAGCTTGGTATTGCCTGTCATGAGGTGATTGATTTTTCAGCAAATATAAGCCCTTTAGGCTTGCCGGAGGCGGTCCGGGCAGCGGTGATTTCAGAACTTGACAATGCCCTGCATTATCCGGACGTTTATTGCAGAAGGCTGTGCCGGGCGATTGCTAAGCGGCTGTCGGCAGATAACGGGACAGAGATTGTGCCGGAGATGATTTTGTGCGGCAGCGGTGCGGCGGATATTATTTACAGGCTTGTGTTTGCTCTGAAGCCGAAGCGGGCGCTGATTGTCCATCCGGCCTTTGTGGAATATGAGGCGGCGCTTTCCTGTGTCGGCACGGAAATTGTCAGCTACAGGCTTAACAGGAATGATTTTTTAATCGGTGAAGATATTCTTCCGATGATAACGGAGGATATTGATATGATTTTTGTCTGTAATCCGAATAATCCGACAGGAACGCTGACAAAAAAAGAGCTTCTTTTAACGATTGCGAAGCGGGCAAAGGAAGCCGGAGCCTGTCTTGTTGTCGATGAGTGCTTTTTGGATTTTGTTGACAGCGGCAGTGATTATACGATGGCCGGGGAAGCTTTAAATTTTAAAAATATGGTGCTTCTGCACTCGTTTACGAAAATGTTTGCGATGCCGGGACTGAGACTTGGATACGCGATTTGTGCGGACAAAGACCTTCTTTTAAAGCTTGCTATGTACGGCCAGTCGTGGGCGGTCAGCACGGTGGCAGAGTCAGCCGGGCTTGCGGCACTGACACAGCCAGATTATGAGCGCCGGGTGAGGGCTTACGTTGCCGGTGAACGGCAGTGGCTTTATGAAAAGCTTGAGGCACTTGGCATTGCTTATACAAAAAGTTACGCCAATTATATATTAATTCATGTGCCCGGTGAAAAAAAGCTTTATGAAAAGCTGCTTACATACGGCATTATGATACGGAAGTGCGAAAATTATGTCAATCTTGATAAGGACTATTACCGCATTGCGGTCAATAGCCGGGAAAAAAACAGACATCTTATCAGTGCACTTGCAAAAATTTTAAATCGTGATATTTTAATATCTTAATGAATAAAGGAGAATCATGATATGAAACTGATTTCATGGAATGTCAATGGCCTTCGCGCCGTGATGGGCAAAGGTTTTTCTGATATTTTTAAAACTTTGGATGCGGATATTTTCTGCCTGCAGGAGACAAAGCTTCAGGCGGGGCAGATCGAAGTTGATTTTGAAGGCTATGAGCAGTTTTGGAATTATGCCGAGAAAAAAGGTTATTCGGGGACGGCAGTTTTTACAAGAGTCCATCCGATATCGGTGACTTACGGTCTTGGCATTGAGGAACACGACAAGGAAGGGCGTGTGATTACCCTTGAGTTTGACAGCTTTTATCTTGTCAATGTATATACGCCAAATTCTAAGGATGGCCTTGCGCGTATTGATTACCGCATGGTGTGGGAAGATGATTTTCATGCCTACTTAAAAGGTCTGGAAGCGAAAAAGCCGGTTGTTGTCTGCGGCGATTTGAATG
>USSL01000151.1 GCA_900557175.1 uncultured Eubacteriales bacterium | reverse complement strand
TATTACCTTAATGTTACAAAAAAATCAAAAAAAATGTAATAAATTTCCATTTTTATATTGTGCAATAACTGGAAATATAATATAATCTACTGGCATATATTTCTGTGAAATTTTATGAAAAGTTCATAATGAGAGGGAGAATATGACGGAAAATATGACAAAGTGTATGAAAGGATATTGGTGCAATGAAAAAAGGAAATTTTAAGCGATTTGGTTCAGGTTTCATGGCAATGGCAATGATTGCATCCTCGATTGCAGGCACTGGTATGACAGTGTATGCGGCAACGCCGGGAAAAGACGGTTCAGCAGAAATGAACGAGTCTTATGCATCTCATGAATCACTTATGCCGATTGGCCCGTCCTTTAGTGTAGCAACACTTTTGGAATGGACACCGGAATCAGATCCGGATGCACAGTACAGCAGAGCGAGCATTCCTCTAGCTGACAGAAAAGGTGGATTTGTTGTAAATCCAAAAGCAAATCCAGAGGCAAAGCTGATGCTTTGTTCATTGGCAAATGCAACACACGATGAGACAAGTGCTCAGGGAACAGAGGACTTTATGAGCTGGTCTTTTAACTACTGGCAGTATACAGATTCATTTGTTTACTGGTCAGGCTCCGAGGAAGGTCTTATTTGTCTTCCGACTGGAGAATTTACAGATGCCGCACATACGAACGGTGTTCCGGTTGTGGCAACGCTCGGTTTCCCGTGGGGGACGGGAGACGGCTATGTAGAGGAAGTCAGTGCATTTTGTCAGAAAGCGGCTGACGGAAGCTTTCCGGTAGCAGACAAGATGATTGAACTTATGGATTACTATGGTTTTGACGGCTATTTCTTTAATCAGGAATCCTACGGCTGTAACTCAGAAATTGCAACACGTCTTAACGAAATGATTCATTATATGCGCGCGAAGCGTCCGGATATGCTTATAAGCTGGTATGATTCCATGACTTATCCTGGGGGCAATGTTTCGTATCAGGATTCAATTAATGATACAAATAAGGGATGGATGGAAAAAGGCGCAGACGGCAGCGTTGGTATTAATGAATTCTTTTTAAACTATAACTGGAATGATTCTAAAGTGGCAACAACAATCGAGACAATGAATTCTATCGGAAGAAACCAGTTTGATGCTTTTGCCGGTCTTGATGTGCAGCAGAACGGTATGAATACAGCATTTAGAGATCACCAGCTTTTAGATGAAGATGGAAAATTAAAATTATCAATGGCTTTATATTGTCCGAACTCTACGCTCGGAAATTCTACAAGCGGTGCGAATTTCCATGAAGTAGAGCAGGATTTTTATGTAAACTCAGCTTCCAATCCGCGTGTGGAGGTGTCTGATCCGACAAATGCAGGAAATAGTGACTGGGTTGGTATGTCCCGCTTTTTTGCGGACAAGACACCTGTTTTAGGTGCGCCTTTTGTTACAAACTTTAATTCGGGACATGGTGTCGGTTATTGGGTTGATGGTCAGCTTTCAAGAGATAAGGCGTGGAGCTATCAGTCGAACCAGGATGTGATGCCGACATGGACATGGATTATTGATTCTGAGGGTTCAAAACTTTCAGGAAGCTATGATTTTACAGATGCCTATAACGGCGGAACATCTATTAAGTTTTCAGGCAGCCTTTCTGCCGGAAAGCCAAACAATATTATGCTTTACAGCACAGATATTGATGTCACAAACGGCATGAAGATGAGTCTTACAACAAAAAATGGCGGCAATGCGGCACTTGTTGCGTACTATGGCGACGCGTCCACAAAGAGTTATGAGGATTGTGAGCAGGTTGTTTATGATTTAAAAGACGGCACTGCCGGTCAGTGGACAACGACAACCGCCGATATGTCCGAAAAGGCAGGAAAGAAGCTGTATGCTATCGGACTTAAGATTGAAAGTCACAGCGATGTTTCTGACTATAAGATTAACTTAGGCCAGCTGACAATTACAGAGCAGGATCGTACCGCCCTTGCAGGTCCGGCTTCAGTGACACTGGATGAGATTTTATACCACAATGCTTATGAGGCAGAGGCAAGAATCTTTTGGGATGCAGTTGACGGGGCTGTCTCTTATGAAATTTATAAGGTAAAGGCAGATGGGACAAGCCGGCTGATTATGGAAACACCGAACACAGCATTTTATATTCCGAGTGTTGTCAGGGATTTTGACGAGGAAGATGTGACATTAAAGATTGTGCCGATCAATGCAAACGGTGTCCGTGGTCAGGGCAGCCAGCTTACAATTGACTGGCAGTATACAAATGAAGACTCTGAAAAATATGAGAAAGAAGAATTTGAAAATGTCTGCCTCAATGCTGAAGTGACAGATGTTTCACAGGCAAATGATTCTGAGCCGGCCTCAAAGGCGCTTGACGGCACAGCATTAAACGGTTCCAAGTGGTGTGCAACAAATGCACAGACAGGCCACATGGATATCAGGCTTGACAAAGAGGTGACTGTAAAACGCTGGCGTGTAGAACATGCACAGTACGGCGGTGAGGATGTACTCATGAATACGGTTGATTTTGCGCTGGAATACAAAGATCCGACATCAGGTGCATGGAAAGAAGCAAAGCGCATTCAGAACAACACGGCGGCAGTGACGGATGTACTTCTTGATACGCCGGTAACAGCACAGGAATGGCGGCTTAAAATTTACGATGACGGCACCTCTCCGTGGGGCGGTATCCGTATTTACGAGTGGCAGATGTTTGAGTCTGACCAGTTTCCTCAGACAGAGCCGGTGCTTATCCATTTTGCAGGTGCACAAAATAACGCAGGCGCCACAGATACATTTACTTTAAGAAATGTGCCAAATGGTGATGTTGTTAAAGTTTATACAAAAAATGGCGATACATATAAGGAAATCGGTTCTGCAACAGCACAATCCAAGGCGGCTGCGGCAACCGTAACGATTGAAAACTTAGATTTCGGTACAGCAGAAGCCGGCCGTGTTTATTATACGACAACAGCATTGAGTGCTAAGGAAAGTATAAAACAGAGTGCACGTTTTGAAGCTGAAAATGCTAAGAAGTCGGAGCCGGCAACAGAGGTAACATTTGAAAAATATTCCCAGCCGGGTTCTGCAAGCTCATCAAACGGTGATGATATTTTTGTTTCGATGACAGTCACCGGTTTAAATGAGGGCGATGTTGTTTATGTTTATGATGCCGAGCCGCTCACACGTGAGGAGAATACGGCATCGTGGACAAAAACATCACTTCCGGTAGCAGCGGGAGAGACTTCGGCAGTTATTCACGGTGTACGTATTGTCCGCGCAGGAGGGAAACTGACACTTCAGATAAAGAGAGGCGGACAGCTTATTTCTGATAAATATACAGTGGAAACACCAAAGTTTGAGGAGCCGAAGGCGAAGATTAAGCTGAATGCAGTCAGTGTTCTCGGCGAGTCTTTAGACGGTGTGACTTATGGTATTTATGACGGTGAAGGCAAGCGTATCGGCGAAGCAGCATCCGATGCTTTGGCAGAAGTTACAACAGGCAGTACTTATACATTAAAATGTGAGAAAGTACCGGAGGGTTACCGCATCAGTGATACAGAGCCTCAGATTATTGTTGTGACAGAAGGTAAAACGTACGAAATCAAAGTAACGATTGAACCAAATTCAGATAAGCCTATTGTGACAGAGGTGACTGTATCACCGGCAACAGCAAAGGTAACAAAAGGCGCTGTACAGCAGTTTACAGCGAATGTGACAGGCATTAATAATCCGGATAAAACTGTAAAATGGTCTGTGACAGGTGCAAATTCATCTGCGACAGCAATTGATCAGACAGGCCTTTTGGCTGTCGGTGCAGATGAGACAGCCAAAAGCCTTACGGTGAAGGCCGTATCTTCTGCCGATGAGACAAAATCAGCGGAAGCAAAGGTTACAGTCGAGGAGAAAGCGACAGAAACAGAAAATGTTGCGTTTAATGCAGCCATTGTCGGTTATAACGGACAGGCACTCGGCGGGGCACAGGGACCTGAAAACTTATTTGACGGTGATAAGACAAATACTGAGACAGGCAAATGGATGGAAAAAGGCAGCAATTTATGGGTAGCCTTTGATATCGGAGAAAGCCGTCAGGTGACAGGGCTTACAATGCATCATGTCGGCGTGGCAGAAGATGCAGCCGGCGGCAAAATGAACACAGCAAACTATGAATTTTATATTTTAAATGAAAACAAGGTTTCTGTGGACAGCCTGTTTGCAATGAGTGCCGATGAAAGAAATACAGTACTGGCAGATAACGGCAACTGGATACAGCTTGATAAAACATCCGATAATGTTGAGAATGTGACAAATAATACATTTAATACAACAGGCCGTATCTTTAAACTGAATGTCAGCAGACCAGATACAACAGGACAGGAAGCCTGTGTACGTATTTACGAGCTTGAGCTTAATGCGCCGAAGAAGGCGGAAGTTCCTGTGGATAAGGCTGTGCTGAACAGTTATATTGCTGAGGCAGAGAAGTTAAATAAGGCAGAGTATACAGCGGACAGTTGGGCAAAGCTTGAAGAAGCGCTGGCACAGGCACAGGCGGTTGCAAATAATAACGATGCAGATCAGACAATGGTCAATAATGCGGCATCAGCACTCCGCGATGCAATGGATAAGCTTGTCAAAGGCGCAGACAAATCAGTGTTAAAGCAGAATATTGAAATTGTACAAAATGAGTTAAAAGAAACGGATTATACACCGGATAGCTGGGCGGCAGTAAAAAAAGCACTTGATGAAGCCATTGCGGTGGATAACGATGCAAATGCATCACAGGAAACTGTAAATACAGCGGTGAAAAATCTTTCAGATGCTGTTGCGGCACTTGTAGGGCGTGCAGATTTGTCAGGACTTCTTTCGGCAATCGAAGCTGCGAAAGCGCTTCAGGAAAAAGATTATTCTGTAAATTCATGGCAGATTTTTGTGGATGCCTATGAAAGAGCACAGGGAATTGCAGGAAATCT
>USSL01000150.1 GCA_900557175.1 uncultured Eubacteriales bacterium | reverse complement strand
TTTAAAGGCACAACATTACAAAAGGCCCGGTGAGGGCCTTAATATTTCAGTCCGCTTGTGTCCGGGCGGCTGTCCGGATAAATCATATAGTTGATTTCTGCGCCGATAAAAATAATATTCATACAAAAGTACAGCCACAGCATTAACAGGATAATACCAGCGAGGCTGCCGTACATATATGAAATATTTTTTGAGTAGTCAATATAGATTGAAAATGCATAGGAAAACAAAAGCCAGCCGACAGCAGAAAAAATGGCGCCGGGAAGCTGATGCCACAGCTTTACTTTGGCGGCAGGAAGGACTTTATAAAAAAGTAAAAATACCGTCGTTAAAACCATCAGGGAAGCAAAGGTTCTTATGCTGATGACGAAGGCAGCGACATTGCCGAGAAACGGCACTTTCCTTATAATCCACATATAAAGCTGGTTTCCGAAGACAAGAACAATAAGTACTAAAATAATCATCAGCGCAAAAAGCAGTGTGTAGATGGTTGATATAATGCGGAGTATGATATAGTTTCTTGTCTCCCTGATTTCATGGACGGCGTTGAGTCCGTTTGTCAGCGCCATCAGTCCCTTGCCTGCCGTCCACAGTAAGACAAGAATGGTGATAGACATTAATGTGCCTGACGATTTTGAAAGTATTTCATTGACGATCGGCGTCACAATATTGGCCGAGGATTCCGGGAAAATGGCGACAAGCTCTGTAATGAGCGTGTTGGCGTCAATCGGAAGAAAGTTCAGCAGTGTCAGCAAAAACATGACAAAGGGGAAAAAAGATAAAATAACGAAGTAGGCCGACTGGGCGGCGTAGGCTCCGATATTATCCCGCTGGACTTTTGCAGCAAAATTTTTTATCCATTGAATACAGCCAAGCATAAATTCCTCCTTCTGACAAATTTCATTGTTTTTGATGATATCACGTTTTTTTGAAAATTACAATAGTTGCCCTTGACAGCCGGACTTTATACAGGTAGAATAAAAGAAGTTTAAAGGCGCAGATTGTGTATTTAAGTATATATTTTCTTCCAGAGAGAGGAAGTCACCGGCTGAAAGCTTCTTTAAGTTCAGATATATACCAACTTTCCCACAGGAGCCGCATCTTTGAAAGTTTTCAGTAGGAGATGCCGGATAGGACCGTTATATCCTTAATGAGTGTCTTCTGTTATAGTTTATGACAGAGAAATCAGGGTGGTACCGCGGAATTTGTTTCGTCCCTTATTATTTAAGGGGCGTTTTTTATTTTGTAAGAATTTTTGCTTGCTATAAATAAAAAACATGATGTGCAGCGCGCAGTAAGGAAGATATTCCCCGCATTTGTTAGTTATACCCCGCAAATCATTTTATAATTCAAGATAGAAAGAAAGGATGAAAGTCATGAAAGAGAAATTGCAGCAGATTCGCGGCAATGCGATGGCTCAGATGAAAGAAGCCGGTTCGCTTGATAAGCTCAATGAAATTAAGGTTGCATTTTTAGGCAAAAAAGGTGAATTGACAACGATTATGAAGTCAATGAAGGATATTCCGAAGGAAGAACGCCCGGCGTTCGGCCAGATGGTCAATGAGGTGAGAGCAGAGATTGAGAACGCTCTTGATGAGATGAAGCAGACATTGTCTAAAAAAGCGAGAGAGCTTCAGATGAAAGCGGAAGTTATTGATGTGACGCTTCCGGCAAAGAAAAGTAATTTAGGACACCGCCATCCGAATACGATAGCCCTTGAAGAAGTTGAACGTATTTTTGTCGGCATGGGCTATGAGGTTGTCGAAGGTCCTGAGGTTGAAAAGGACTACTATAATTTTGAGGCGCTTAATATTCCGGCAAACCATCCGGCAAAGGATGAGCAGGATACATTTTATATTAACAAAGATATGCTTCTGCGTACACAGACGTCCGGTGTTCAGGTGCATGAGATGGAAAAAGGCAAATTGCCGATTCGTATGATTGCACCGGGACGTGTTTACCGTTCGGACGAAGTCGATGCGACACATTCACCATGCTTCCATCAGATTGAAGGCCTTGTGATTGATAAAAACATTACTTTTGCAGATTTAAAAGGAACACTTGCTGAATTTGCCCGTGAGCTTTTCGGTGAAAATACAAAGGTGAAGTTCAGACCGCATCACTTCCCGTTTACAGAGCCGAGTGCCGAGGTTGACGTGACCTGCTTTAAGTGCGGCGGCAAGGGCTGCCGTATGTGCAAGGGTTCGGGCTGGATTGAAATTTTAGGCTGCGGTATGGTTCATCCGAGAGTGCTTGAGATGAGCGGTATCGATCCGAATGAGTATTCGGGCTTTGCTTTCGGTGTAGGCCTTGAACGTATTGCGCTTTTGAAATATGAAATTGACGATATGCGTTTAATGTACGAAAATGATGTTCGTTTCTTAAAACAGTTTTAATTAAAGTGAGAAAGGAAGTTTGCAATGAATACACCATTGTCATGGATTAAAGCCTATGTGCCGGGACTGGATGTGACAGCCCAGGAATATACAGATGCGATGACACTGTCCGGCTCAAAAGTCGAAGGCTATGAAGTTTTAGATAAAAATCTTGAAAAAATTGTTGTCGGCAAAATTTTAAAAATTGAGCCGCATCCGAATGCAGATAAACTGATTGTATGTCAGGTGGATGTCGGCGAAAAAGAGCCGATCCAGATTTGTACAGGTGCGCACAATGTCTTTGAAGGCGCCTTTGTGCCGGTTGTTTTAGACGGCGGAAAGGTTGCGGGAGATCATGACGGCGGAAAGCCGGAGGATGGCGTGCGCATTAAAAAAGGCAAATTAAGAGGAATGGATTCATTTGGTATGATGTGCTCTGTCGCAGAGATGGGCGTGTCAGCTGATATGTATCCGGGCGCAGCAGAGGATGGCATTTATATTTTTAAAGAAGAAAATTTAAAAGCCGGCGATGATGCAGTGGAAGTGATGGGACTTCATGATGTTAATTTTGAATATGAAATCACGTCAAACCGTGTGGACTGCTTCAGTATTTTAGGACTGGCAAGAGAGGCAGCGGCAACGTTTAACAAGCCGTTTGTGCCGCCGGTTGTTGCTGTTTCAGAAAACAATGAAGATGTCAATGACTACGTGAGTGTCCGTGTTGAAGATAAGTCTCTGTGTTCAAGATATTGTGCGAGAGTCGTAAAAAATATTAAAATCGGACCGTCGCCGGAATGGATGCGCCGCCGCCTTGCAGCTTTAGGCATCCGTCCGATCAACAACATTGTTGATATCACGAATTATGTAATGGAAGAATTTGGCCAGCCGATGCATGCGTATGATTTAGATAAAATTGCAGGAAAGCAGATTATCGTGCGCCGTGCAAAGGACGGCGAGCCGTTTGTGACACTTGACGGACAGGAAAGAAAATTAGACAGCGATATGCTGATGATTTGTGATGCAGATAAACCAATCGGCATTGCAGGTATTATGGGCGGCGAAAACTCCATGATTACAGACGATGTCACAACAATGCTTTTTGAGGCTGCCTGCTTTGACGGTACAAACATCCGTCTTTCGGGAAAACGTCTCGGTATGCGTACAGACGCCCAGAGCAAGTTTGAAAAAGGACTTGATCCGAACAATGCAAAAGCGGCCATTGACAGAGCGTGCCAGCTGATTACAGAGCTTGGCGCAGGCGAAGTTGTCGGCGGTACAGTGGATGTGTATGATGACGTGCGTCGTCCTGTAAAAATTCCATTTGACGCAGACTATGTGAATAAGCTTTTAGGTACAGATCTTTCTCTTGAAGAAATGCTTGGCTATTTTGAGAAGCTTGAACTTTCCTACGATGCAGATGCAAAAGAAGTGACTGTACCGACATTCAGACAGGACCTTTTAAGACCGGCGGATCTGGCAGAGGAGGTTGCAAGATTTTACGGTTATGATAAAATCCCGACAACATTGCCGACAGGCGAGGCGACAACAGGCAAGCTTTCTTATAAGCTGCGCGTTGAGTCTGTAGCGAGAGCGACAGCAGAATTCTGCGGCTTCTCAGAGGCGATGACTTATTCATTCGAGAGCCCGAAAGTATTTGATAAGCTGCTTATTCCGGAAAGTGATGTGCTCAGAAAAACGGTGACAATTTCAAATCCTTTGGGCGAGGATTACAGCATTATGAGAACATTGCCGCTTCACGGTATGCTTACATCGCTTGCCACAAACTATAACAGAAGAAATAAAGAAGCGAAGCTTTACGAGCTTGCCACAATTTACCTTCCGATGGACGATGAAATCAAGGTTTATCCGGACGAGCGCGTACAGCTGACATTTGGTATGTACGGCGATGGCGATTTCTTCACATTAAAAGGCGTTGTTGAAGAATTTCTTGAAAAAGCCGGCATGAAGCTTTTAAAGACATATGCACCGGATTCGGGAAAACCATATCTTCATCCGGGACGTCAGGCAAACATTATTTACGACGGCGAAGTGATTGGTTATCTCGGCGAGGTACATCCTGAGGTGTGCGATAATTACAATCTCGGCGTGAAGACTTATGTTGCTGTGCTTGATATGCCTAAGGTTGTGGAAAAAGCAACGTTTGACCGCAAATACGAGGGTATTGCCAAATATCCGTCAGTGACAAGAGATATCAGTATGGTTATGAAAAAAGAAATTATGGTTGGCGATATTGAGCGTATTATCCGTGAAAGAGGCGGAAAGATTCTTGAAAGCTTTAACCTCTTTGATATTTACGAGGGCGCTCAGATTAAAGCAGGCTATAAGTCAGTCGCTTACTCCATTACATTCCGTGCAAAAGACCGCACATTGGAGGATGGCGATGTGAGCAAGGCAATGACAAAGATTCTTAACGGTTTGGAAGCACTGGGCATTGAGCTCAGAAAATAAAAGATAGGATGAAGCATATTGAAAACAAGTGATTTTTATTATGATTTGCCGGAGGAGCTTATTGCACAGGATCCGCTTTTAGACCGTTCTTCTTCAAGGCTGATGGTACTTGACCGGGCGACCGGTCAGGTGAGCCATCATATCTTTAAAGAAATTATTGATTA
>USSL01000149.1 GCA_900557175.1 uncultured Eubacteriales bacterium | reverse complement strand
CCGATCACCATATTGACAGCAGCTGCAATAAAGGCAACCATCATGGATATTCTTGCGCCGTACATCAATCTTGTAAAAATATCTCTGCCGAGACTGTCTGTGCCAAGTAAATACGATTTATTCCAAACATGTGACTGACTGTAAACCGTTCTCGTTTCCGGATCTGCAATCAAATAAGGCTTTGAACCGTAATAAAGTCCGACTTCTTTGCCGTTATCATCAAAAACCGTCATCTTCTGCGCATCATCATCGTAAAGTTTTTCAAGCTGGTTTCCAAGCGTTCCGCCTTCATTGACTTTAAGGACTTTAAGACTCTGCGTAATATACCAGTAACCGCCGTCCGGATTATCAAACACCTTCATCAGCGGCGGAATATTTACAACCTCAAGATTCTGATCTGAATAACTGTACTTTGTAAAAAGCGGGCCGGCAAAAGACAGGATGAGCAAAATTACAATAATGACAAATCCTGCAATCGCTGTCGGCTTTTTTCTGAAACGGTACCACACATCCCCCGCAAAGGTTCTGCTCTTTCCCCATATTTTCTCCCGGTCATCATCTGATGGTTTAAGCATTTCCCATTTATTTTCCATTTTGCCGCCTCCTTTTACTCGTATTTAATTCTCGGATCAATGAGACAATAGAAAATATCTACAATAAAAGTCATGACCATTAAAAACGTAGCATAAAAAATTGTCATTCCCATAATCGTTGTATAGTCACGCTGGGTTACACTGTCCACAAAATAAATACCCATGCCCGGAATTGCAAATATTTTTTCAATCACAAAGCTGCCTGTCAAAAGTCCCGCAACCGTCGGTCCGAGCACTGTAATAACCGGAATCATTGCATTCCGAAGCGCATGACGTGTAATAACCTTTGCTTCCGAAAGTCCTTTTGCTCTCGCTGTACGGATATAATCCTGTCCCATCACTTCCAAAAGACTGGAGCGCATCAGTCTTGTAATATAGCTGACTGAATAGCCGCCAAGCGCAATCACCGGCAAAATATAGCCTTTCCACGAATCAAGGCCATAGGTCGGCAAAATATTCAGCTTAAACGAGAAAAAATAAATAAGAATTGAAGCAATAACAAAGGACGGTATCGTCACACCAATCGTCGCCAGCCCCATCAGAAGCATATCCTGCCATTTGCCGTTTTTCACTGCCGCAAGAATCCCCATCGGCACTGCGGCAATCAGCACAAATACGATGGTGACAAGTCCGAGCTTTCCTGAAACTGGAAAACCGCTTGCAATAAATTCATTGACTGTCTTTCCCGTATATTTATAAGACGGTCCGAAATCACCGTGAAGTATGCCCCCGAAATATGAAAAAAACTGCTCATGCAGCGGTGCATCAAGATTGTACTTGGCATTCAGTGCCGCTTCAACCTCCTCCGACAACTGTTTATTGCTCGTAAAAGGCCCGCCCGGTATGGCATGCATAATCGTAAAGGTCAGCACGATAATAAGAAATAATGCAACAAGCATAATGCCAAAACGTTTAAGAAAATATTTCCACATTCTATCCCTCCGCTCTTTTTCGCTTTACAACACTATAGCATTAGCAAGTTATCTTGTCAATACGTCATTTCAAAAAAAGAGGTCTTTGCCGACGGATTTTTAATCCTGTGCAAAAACCTCTCTGATTTTAATTAATAATGATAGAATATATGGTCGCCAATCTGAATATACGCCGCAACCTTTGATGTGTCTACAACTGTATTGAAGAAATAATAGCCTTCCACATTATTATTGCCTGCGATGGCATCCTTGGCTGCCTTCGTACATTCGTCAGGTACGCCCTTGCTCAGAGCTGACGCCAGTGCCCCGGACGACGCCGGTGAAAACTGTCCTCTCTGATAAATAACATCACTCATTGTATTTGGGAATTGTGGACTGTGAATACGATTTAAAACAACATTGGCAACAGCAAGTTTGCCTTCATAAGACTGATTGCCTGCTTCACAATAAACAAGCGCTGAAAGAAGCTTTACTTCCTCCTGAGTGTAGCTGCCATTGCCGCTCTCATCACCCTCGCCGCCATTGTCAGGCGCCTGATCTGTCAGGTCAATATATTGTGCAAAAGCATAGCCAGTCACTGTCTTGCCATTTGCTAATGTTTCAATCTTATACCACTGTCCGTCTGCACTCACCGATTTTATCGTCACTGTGCCGCCTTTATAGAGCGCACCAATCACTGACGATGACGTTGTCGGCTGTGCTCTTAAATTTAATACTGCCGTGTTTACAACACCATATTTTTTAGCTGCCGGTTTTTCAGTATCGGATGGCTGCTGACTGCCACCGTTTTCACTGTCGGACACCTTTGTCACATATTCTGCAAAAACATAACCGGTCACCTGGGCACCGTTGCTTTCTACAGAAATTTTATACCATTCGCCGCTTTCTCCTAAAAGATTTACGACGGTATTCTTTGAAAGACATGTAAGCACGCTTGAACTTGTTGTCGCCTTGCTTCTGACATTCAGTGCAGAAACATTGACCTTTGCTCTGCCGCTGACAGCTGTCTCATCATTTGTATCATTGTTTGTACTATTATCCGAACCTGATTTTTTAGTAATATATTGTGCGGATACATAGCCATCAGTATTTTTACCATTGACCTTCGCTGTAATCTTATACCAGTCACCGGATATACCTTTAATTGTTACCGTGCTGCCTTCATATATACAGCCAAGTCTTGCGCTTGATACGGACGGAGTTTTTCTCACATTAAGCACCGGTGTATTGACAATCCCTGTTCCTGAAGCTTCTGTCGTCTGCTGATTGTCATTATCCGACGGCGATGAAGCTGTCGTCACATAGGACTTATACATATAGCCCGTTGTATATGTACCGTTCATTGTCAGGCCAACCTTATACCAGTCACCCTCCGTACCTAAAATTGTTACCCTTGTTCCACTGTTTACCGAGCCGATAACGGCAGCATTTAAAGATGGGCTTTTACGGATACGAAGACCATTCACATTAACTGTACCGTTGCCTGAGGCTACACTTTCTGTACCGCCTGCCTCATTCACGTAGGAAGAAAATACATAACCTGTCTTCTGCTTTCCGCCGACAGACGCCGTTACCTTGTACCAGTCACCCTGCGTATCTGTAATAATCACCTCTGCGCCTTTACCGAGTACACCGATAATTCCTGATGAAGTTGATGCCCCGCTTCTTAAATTCAGAGCACTCACACCAACGGTTCCCCGCGAATCAGCATATACCGTCTGTACCTTTCCCGGAACAGTTCCAATTCCCATTAATGTCAGCATTAATACAATGGCTAAGGATTTTTTAGAATGTTTCATTCTTTTCATACGTTTTTACCATCCTCACTCTCGTATTTGTTACAATAATGTTACATTGCGAACACTATTATGTCATACTTTTCGCGGAAAAGCAAGCCCCTTTTTTACCCCCATCCCCCACTTTCTCTCAAATTTTCTCGTCTTTTTTCGATTTTCCATAGATTTTTTTACAAAAATCAGGATTTAAGCGTCAAATAACCCCACTTAAAAACATTTTTTGCTTATAAGCGGGGTTATAATTGTTACATTTTATTAAATTGTTTTCTAAAATCCGTCTTATTAAAATGCATCATTAAAAAGGCTTATAATATCATTATCACTGCCTTTATCAATACACAATTTTTCTTCTATCGTCTGAGATTCAGAAATCTTTTCATAAATTCTCTGCATTCTGACATCCGTATCATGAATCGTCTCCGCACATGATCGCAACTCATTCACAATCTCCTCATCCTGCTCATCTTCACTCTTATATCTCAACTGATGCTCAAGACTTGCCCAAAAATCCATCGCCATCGTCCGGATCTGGACTTCGACTTTGACAAATTGCTTTCTATCTGAAAAAAAGACCGGTATCTCGATAAGAAGATGAAGACTTCTGTAGCCATTCGGTTTTGGATTCTTAATATAATCCTTTGTTAAAATCAGTTTCACGTCATCCTGCTTTGTAAGCATCTGTGCAATATCGTAAATATCACGCTCATAAGCGCAGACAACACGAATGCCCGCAATATCATTAAGATTTTTTATCATTGAATCCAAAGAAATCTCAAAGCCTCTGCGATGAAGCTTTTCCAAAATACTGTTAGGCCGCTTTACTCTCTGCTTAATATAACGAATCGGATTTCTTTTGCTTCTCACCTGAAATTCATCATTCAACACTTCAAGCTTTGTACGCACTTCCCTGATTGCCGCTTTATAGATCATCATCATTTCCTGAAAACGAAATGCAACATCACGAAGCGGCTCCAGCTCGTCATATAATGATCCTGTCCGCCCCATAATCATATCATAATTCGCAAGTGCCTTTTCTAACTGTGTATCCATATATTTATCCTACTCCTTAAAATACGAATTATCTTAAAGTGCAGCAGTCCTCTGCTGTCACAAAAGACCTATGCCAGCGCCGCATGCTGACTATGCTTTAAGTATAACACAGTCTCTGACTCACCGACAGGCTTTTTGATTAATTTTAGTTTTTTTTAAGATATTATAGACAATTTTTAAATAATGTTGTATAATAGACAAGCATTACGTGTTCAGAGCATAATGCAGCTATGGAGATGTACCGAAGTGGCCGTAACGGGGCTGACTCGAAATCAGTTTGTCGGTTTATGCCGGCACAAGGGTTCGAATCCCTTCATCTCCGCTGGCGTATTTATAAGGCGAAGCGATGAAAACCTTGTAAATACGCTATTTTTTTTAGGTTTTCATCATCCTTTTTCCTCATATACACAAAATTTCATTTTGAACCGGTCCGAAAATCTTTATCTCTTTTTCGGGTGTTATATAAACATCATACTCAAGACGCACGCCGTAATTTTCTGTGTAAAGCCCCGGCTCCACCGAAAACATTGTTCCCGGAATAAGATATCTGTCATCGTGTGTCTCAAAATCATCGAGATTCGTCCCCGTACCGTGACATTTACAGCCGATATTGTGTCCGGTACGATGCTTAATAAAGGCACTCATTCCGTATTTTTCAAAAATA
>USSL01000148.1 GCA_900557175.1 uncultured Eubacteriales bacterium | reverse complement strand
GCACAAAAAAAGCAGACTTATATCTGAATGCTCCAATAATGCACTCTGATTCATCTGCTTTTTCATGCCTAAACCACTTGGGTTACCTGCCAATAGATTATTTTATATACTATACAATCTATAAGATAACCTATATTAAATATATAATATACTATACTATATATAGATTATACATTTATATGTAATACTAATTATATACCATATATAGTATACAATGTTTATTAACTTTATAAAACACCACTAACTATACATTAAAAAATCAACTAGAAAGGATATCTATTATGAAAACAACAAAATCTGCTGAAATTAAAGCTCGTTGCACTCCTGAGTTTAAAGAAAAAATAAATGAAATTGCCAAACAACAGAATGTCTCTGTTTCTACGATTATCACTAGTTATCTTGAAGCTGGCATCCATTGCGATAATCCATCATCAAATGCTACCTCTATTTCATCTACGGTAGATAAGCATATTTTTAAAAACGCTATATCCAACACTATTGCGATTGATTCTTCTATTCCACAAAAATCAAAAGAACGTATTATGAAGGAGATGAACAAATTATGTTAAATGTCAATTTGCTTATTGTAGATGACTCTTATGCTACAAACAACACCATAGAGAATATAATTAATTATGTTTTCAGATTAAATAATAACATGCACTTTATTTATGGAGTCTTTCCACCTGACAAAGATAAACTCATAGATCTGTATGAATCACTTCGCAGATACCTTCCTCAGAACACCTGTATACAACAAGTTCAACATCTTATTTTTTCTATAAAGGATTCTGATGCAGAACATGTAGATTTACTCTTACAGTTTTCAAATCAAGTTGCTATCCTGATTTCTCAATTCTTTCCTACCTGTTTTGCTTTACATGATGATACAGATAATCCACATACACATTTTGCCATTTCTACAACAAGTCATCTTCTTAATGCACCACCTTTTATCGATTCCATATTCGAGGATTTCCTAAAAAAAATATACGTATTAGCTTCTAATATGAACATAAACCTAATGGGGGTGAAGAAACATGCTCGAAACCTACGATGACATTTTAACGATTCCAGAGGTCTCTGATATTCTCAAAATAGGTACCTCTCAAACATATAAGATTGTTCGTACTGGGCAATTAAAAGGATTTAAAGAAGGGAAAGACTGGAAAATTCCTAAGAATTGCCTAATTGCATATATTAAACAAAAAATCTCTTATTGATTTACTTACACCAAAAACTAATACCTATTACGATGGTCATTTTGTCTTTTTGTCCCTTCACCTCTTTAAACTGGACTGGGTAATGATGTCCATTATCATCCTCTGCCTCACCGCCGCCGTTTTATATAAAATCATCGATGTCGCCGAGAAAAAATATAAGACTTTGTAAAAAATGGCTATCCTTGAGTGAACCTTTTTTCTAAAGAAGGGGGCACACGATTTCAATGCCCCCCTTCTTTATTCTTCCACCGGCACAAGTATTGTCACTGTCGTGCCTTTATTCTTTTCACTTTCGATGTTGATACCGAATTCATTACCGTAAATAAGCTTTAAACGGCTATCGACGTTATTGATGCCGATGCCGCTGAAGTGTTCTGTTTTTTCGCCAAGTTTACATAATTCATTTTCAGACATACCGATACCGTTATCACGAATCTTTATCTGAAGATTTCCGTTAAGTTTACGGATAAAGATTTCAATACGTCCCTCCGTTTCATACGGAAATGCATGGAAAAAGGCATTTTCAATAAACGGCTGCAGTATCATCTTCGGAATTTTATAGTGTTCACAGCCAAAGGTCACAAAATATTCCACCATCACTTTATCACCGTACCGTGTGTTATTTATAAGCACGTAATTCTTCAGATTTTCAATTTCCGATTCAATTGTAATATATTCGTCCCGGTTACCGATTGTACTTCGCAAAAGGGCGATAAAAGCATCCAGTGTCTTTGTAGATTTTATCACATCGCCCTGAAAAATAAGCCATTTAATACTTGCCAGCGTATTATAAATATAATGGGGATTAATCTGCATCTGCAGCGCCTCTATCTCAGCCCGCCGCTTTGCTTTCTGACTGGCCATCAGTTCATTAATATACTTGTTTAATTCATCAAGCATGGCGTTGTATGTCATTGAAAGTTCCTCAACCTCCCGCGAGCCTGTCAGCTGAATATAATCCATATATTTTTTGTCGCGCGCTTCCGACATCTTTGTGACAAGCTCAGACAGCGGGCGCACAGTCTGCCTTGCGATAAAAAAGATAATTACAGACGCAATCGCAAGAATACTCAGACATAAAAGCGGCGTATCATATAAATTTCCAAGCGCCTTTGTGTAATCAATCACACCGTACGCACTGCAATTAAAATACGGAAGCGTATCCGAAAGCACATCATCCGTAATGTATTTTGACGCCTCATGTCCGATCATGGAACGATCCGATGATGTCACAACAAAGCCATCTTCATCGGCCATGAAAAAATTGGCATATTCCGACGTAAAATAATCATAATATTTCTCAAAATCAGCTTCCTTCATCATCGCATAGACAACGCCGTAGGGTTCCTCAGTCCCTGCAATCTGCAGAGCTTTCACTGCAAAACAGACAGGCTGTCTTGCCATTGATTCCACATACCCATTTTCCTTAAATACATAATGGATTTTATCAGGCTCACGTATCGCTTTGACTGCCTCCGGCGATTTTAATATTTCGTCCGCTGTTTTTACAGCAACATCCGCCTTATTTATCAGTGTTCCTCCATTTTTGCCGACTGCAAAAACCGTCACATGATTCATGCCCGGCGATGTTGCTTTCTTCATCGTCTGAGCGGCCTTATATGCAACGCTGCTTTGCTGTTTCGGCGAAAGCGTCTCCTTATCCTGAAGATACAGCTTTAAATTCCAGTCTGCATTCATCGCTGTAAAAACCTGCACAAGATTTTCATGATAAGAATTCAGCTCATTTTCAATTCTGAAAAACACCTGTGCCTGAGACTTGCCATATGTTTCTATAAAAATATTTTCAGAAATATGGATAATTGTAAATGTAATCGCAAGCACCGCGCATAGAATCCCCGCAATAACAACCATCATAATTTTCGTTGTCATCGTCCGCGCCTTAACAGACATCTTTTCTTTGCTCATCGTCTCTGTCTTTCCCTCCTGTAACCGCTCGGCGTCTCGCCTGTCACTTTCTTAAATACCCTGCAAAAATAACTGTGATCGGCATAGCCGACCGCACTGCTGACTTCGGCAATCGTACGATCCGAATGTTCAAGATATTCACACGCCTTACGGATGCGGATTTTATTAAGATATTCAGAAAAGCCTTCATGGGCATACTGATTAAAATAAGCCGATAAGTAAGAATAACTGAAATTAAACGTGTCCGCAACACTCTGTAACGTTAAATCTTCTACATAATGTTCACGAATGTATTCAAAAATCTCACCGAGATGGGCGCTTGTATCTGAAGTATCCTTTGGCAGCATATCACTTATCTTTTTTAGCATGTCATCAACAATGCATAAAAAATCTTCACTCCACAGACTTTGTTCCGCCGCCTCAAAAGCCTCCCTGCATATAGCTTCAAGACGGACAGCATTTTCCTCATTGCTGCCAATCAGATTATAGACAAGATTCTTCATCTGATTTTTCAACTTAAATTCCGGCATCTGACAGGCTGCCGCCTCATAAATATAATCTCTGAGCATACAAATAGCCTCGCCGTATTTTCTGTCAGAAACGATTGACGAAAAGCTTCTGAAATCAAATCGCTTCAATGTCCGTCCGGTATCACTGCCATCTGTAAATAAAAGATGCTCTCCCTTATAATAAAAACTCTCTTTTTCCAAAAGGCCGCCGGAAATAAATTCATCCCGGATTCCCTCCAGATTTTTCTGACATGTTCCTAAGACGACAAGCGCACGGTCGGAAATCATGCCAAGAGAAGACGCAAGAGCTCTGACCGAATTTTGAACACGCACCTCATCCCGCATGTCATAATTAATCACAGCGCACAAAACCTCTTTATGACTGTACAGGAACCTGAAATACTTCATGTTTCCCGCATTTTTAAAAAACTCCTCTACCTTGTCAAAAAGGACGCCGGATAAATCAGCGCCCTTTTTATCGCGGCACTTTAATTGCATCACAAAAAAACGGAAACAGCTTCCGGGCATGGCAAAGGTTAATCTGCCGTCAGCACACGCATCACTGCCTGTCATAAACTTTTCAAAAAGCCCGTCCAAATCCGAGCCCTGTCTTTTCTTAAGCTGCAGTCCCGGAATATCCGCAGCAATTTTATTAAGAAGCGCCGTCAGCGTTTCGGGATTTAACGTTGGCTTTAATACATAATCGGAGGCACCATTAAGCAGTGCCTCCCTGACATATTCAAAATTATCATAGCCGCTTAAAACAATTATTTTAATATCCGGGTATTCCTTATGCGCGACTTTAATAAAATCAAGTCCGTCCATCACAGGCATGGCAATATCACAAAGAACGATGTGGGGTGATAACTCTGCAAGCTTTTCAAGAGCATCCCGGCCGTTGGAAGCCTCACCGACAATTTCATAACCGCCGTTCTCCCATTTCATCATAAATTTTATACCCTGACGCATAATAAATTCGTCGTCAACAATCATTATTCTGCAGCTGTCGTCCATAACATTCCCCCACAGACTAAATTTTACTAATTTTAAACTTTAATGTCATCGGCAGCGAAGCCTTAAGCTTATATTGCTCATGCACCGGAGCGCCCCAGCTGTCATCACCGCCGACACCGGTCTGGGCAGCCATCAGCCGCACCCATGTATAATTGATTTTCGGAAGTTCATACGCATGCATTGCATTTTCAAGCTCATAAGCGCTGTACGGAAGGACACTTGCTGCAAATGGCGTACCTTCCGCTTCAAATCGGATCCCCTTCAGGTCTTTGCCATAAACTTCAAGCCAGCGGACTTCTTCACGATTTCCACATTCCTGAGGGATCAGATAATCTGCCATATTTTCTTTGGCACTGCCTGTAAA
>USSL01000147.1 GCA_900557175.1 uncultured Eubacteriales bacterium | reverse complement strand
ACACGACGCTCTTCCGATCTATCCTTTCATCAAATGATTGGCCATTAATACTGTATAATTTTGCGCCTGAATACAGTCATGCATATAAAAAGCACTATAAATGACAAATGCATATGCAAACAACACTATAGGAATAATAAATGATGCCTCAACCGTCAGGCTTCCGACGGCATGCATTCTTTTTTTCATAAAATAACACCTCCGGCCGCATAAGCTGCCAGCAGCCACGGAACATAAGGTATTGACGTCTTTTTCCCAGCCTTTTTTGTAACAACAAGTACAAGTGATACTACAGACAGCATTAAAAAGCTAAAACATATTGTCTGAATACCTTTTGAAAATCCAAGACACATCATTGCCATACCAATTGCATAACCATCCCCACGTCCCACACCTTCTGCAATTAATGACACACCAATAAACAGCATGCCTGTAACAATACATATAATAATATCTGCCATCGGCTCTTTCATTAAGATTCGCACAGTCAGTGCCATTCCCCACACAGCACCGGCCCCTAAAATATTAATTTTTTTATACTTTATATCCTGCACTGCCAAAGCAGCAGTCGCTGCCATTCCTAAAATATAGAGTATCTTCATAAGCACTTCCCCCATCAGCCGCACCTGCTACACGGACTTAACCCATAAATATCCGTCACCTCATAAATTGTACGTTTAAGTCCCGGACACGCCAGCGACGTATGATAGCGGCTGCCCTCCTCTGTCACATAATAATTACCTGAAATATTTGTCTGTTTTCCGCATTTTTCGCATGGTGTATATCCACTCACTCCCGAACCGTTCCCACTTACCATATGTACTGACAATTTCAAATGCGTACACTCACGTGTCGTATGGTAAACAGATTCAAAATCTGTCACATAATAAATTCTTTTTTCCTGCTGCTTTTCATCTTCAGACTGTACAGGTTCATACCCTGTCCATGACTTTATGTAAACTTCATGATGCATCGGAATCTTAACAGCAGCCAATGTCAGCAATGACGGCTTCAAGTTATATGAAAAGTCAATATGGACTTTATCTTCTGCTCTCACGTACACACTTTGTTTGCGCGCTGTTTCTACAAGTGCCATCTGTTTTTCAGAAAATGCCGCCGTCGTCTGAAATAGCGCCATCAAAGATAATGCCGCCAGCATAAAAAATGTAATACATATCGTAGCTTCGATCGTCAGTATGCCCTCCCGTCTGAAGGCGGGAACAGATGTCCTTTCCTTACAGGACTTATGGATTTTTTCCCTGTGTTTATTTTTACATTCATGGACTGTTATTGAAGAAAATTGGAGAGATCGTTGTTTTTTTGAAATGTATTGTTTTGAAAAAAGTAATGTGCACAAATTTATCGAAAAGGACATCTTTTCTCACCTCCAGACGTAAGCTTAATAGCACTCCGACCATTGATTATTCATCGTATAGTTTCCTTTATACCTTGTATATACCGTAAAATATGATGGTACAGCATATTCAAACAAACATGTCATACCGTAATAGCAACGGCGGATATTAAAATTCTCATAACCTTCTGCAAGCCGTATATTTGCCTGCATAAGATTTTCCATACGTTCATACTTCTTTTTTCTTCCTGTAAAGGTCAACAATATTCTCAAATAATCTTCATATAAAAGACCTTTCTTATTCTCTGTACCGCCCTCCAGTCTTCCATCTGCAAGTGATGTCAACGACAACTTCCAGTTTGTACTATTTTTAAGAAGCGGCACCCGCTCTCCTGCCATCATAGACCTCACGTCCATTACCCCCTCAGCATAGGCCCATGCAGCCATAATAAGGCCATACGCAAGCGGCTGAAAAAATGGAATCAGCGCTGTCAAAGCTGTCGCTGCCGCAGATGCTTCTGCCTTTTTGGCAGCATCCGTAAACAAATACGCAATATTAAATGCCATGCGGATAAGTACAAGTCTGTTCACCACATCTAAAAGATTATCTCTATCCGACTTATGTCCGCAAATAATGTACTCACTCTCATACTGCAGCTTTGTTGCAAAATCATCACAATCATATTGCTTATCCTTTGAAGCAGCCTGCTTAAAATGCTTTAATATATACTCATTAACAATCATGGCAGATGACAGCTCGGAAAATCCGCTGTCTGACGTTTTGGATAAATCCATACTGTCTAAATAGGTCGTCACTTCTTCAGCATCTTCAAAATCTTTAATTTCCGGACATTGTTCTTCTTCCGTATGATTCAGTATCTCAGTAAGACAATTTTCAGAAACTTGCATATTCTTCGGAAGTACGCAGGAAAGCAGACCGTCCTTTAAAATATTCGTCAGACTCTTTCGCGGATCTTTCACATCATCAAGCGGTGGTTCTGAAGGTGCGTTTCCCCCTTCCTGACTTTCCTGATATTTTGCCGCCGCATTTTCACTTGCAATATTTTCTTCTAATATTTCCTTATTATTTTGTGCCTTATCCAAAAGGTCATTGTCTGTATCTGTCATTTCATCAAGCCATGCACCCGGCGCACGTATTTTCATATATTGGACAATTTCTTTTTCCAGCAACTTATAATCCATCTCATAGAGCATTTTTGTTTCTGCCATGTAAGCCTGTTTCGCTTCGAATTTAAAAAATCCTTTACCTTCATTTTTACGGGCATAAGAAAGTATATCCTTCGTAAAATCTTCCCGGTTGCCATCAATAGCAAAAATACCATACATTTCATACAGCGGAATATTATATTCTGCTAATGCCGATTCTACCGCCAGTTCAGATGACGTCTGAGCCAAAAGGCTTACTGTATTTACTCTGGCTGATTCTACTGCTGTCAATATGACTGAAAATATAATTGTCATTGTCAATGCCATAAATACAGTAATCTGCCCTTTACCATATATGCCTTCACCACACGGATATCGCTTTTTAATTTTAAAAAAATACATATTAGATTGATGAGGCCTGACTTGTAATTTTTTCAAATATTGAACGTACAAGCGATGTAATCTGGCTTTTAAAAATAATCACAAGTCCAATAAGCACAACCAGAATTAAAATAACTTCCACAACACCGACAGCATCTTCATCCATCATAAATTTTCTTAACATAAAATACCTCCTTCGCCAAAATTCACTTTACATGTTCATCGTCATAAATGCAGGTACAATAAGTATGATAAGTACAACGGCGAGCAAAAGCCCCATGGGCATTAAAAGCTTTGTCCCGACTGCCTCTCCGGCTTTTACTGCTGCATTCTTCTTCATCATGACTGCCTCATCGGCCGCATCCGACATCATGTGACCGATGCCCCCTACACCCTTTTTAAGACTTTGTACCATCAGACTGCCAAGCTTCAAATAGGGCAGCTGTGCACATCTTTGTCCGAATAGCTCATAGGCCTGCTTTTCTGATACACCCTGTGCCATTGCCCTAAGTGCTGCCTGTACCTCCTGCCATACATAGCGTCCGTCCCTCCCTGCAATTTTTGCATCCCCTAACATTGTTTCCATCGCAGATTTAAGGTTCATTCCCGCGCCATTTAAAAGGACCAGCTTATACACGAAATCAGGATAATCCAAAACAAGCTGCTGTTCCCGCTCCTTTAATTTCGTTTGAATATCGCCAACCCTTCCGGCCGCACATAGCAGTGCTGCCAATATGCCAATCATCGTTACTGCCGCAGCCGTATTTTTCTTTGGCACAGACCACGAAATTGCTTTTCCATCTGCATTGTCGGGCAAAACAAGCCTGTCCTTATTTCGTTCACCACGATCTGCCTCTGCCAGCTTTGATTCAACCGCATTTAAAAACTTTTCTTTATCTGTTACCGGTGTCGGAAATATTGTCATCGGAATATCAAATGTTTCAGATACAGCCTCATAAACAAGCTTTACCGTCACAAATGTTCTCTCTCCGGCATCGCTGACAGCCTTATCCATAATATTGCCTGAATCATCTAAAAGCGCATAATCATCAATTGTCCACTCAACCAAAATACCGGTTCCCGGTACAGCCTTTATAAAATTAAGCGGATAACAAATATTTTCCCATGCCTCATTATCTCCGAGTGCAGTCTCAAGAACATACGCTTTCGCCTGCAAAAAAACCGCCTCCCGCTCTTTATCTGTATATAATTTGGGACTGACAGTGACATCTATTTTAGATTTTCCGGTTACAGAACTATTCATATCCATCTCAACCGTATACGACGGTGCACCGGCATCCGGACGTATGAGGCTGCCATCATCACAAAAAACAGTCTCTTTCACTGTTAATGTAAAAATAATCGCCAAAAAATGGACAAGCATCCACACAGTTAAAAATATGCGTATCATTCCTGCATATAATTTATCTTCAGCCTCACTAATACTGCATAAAGGCATCAGCTTATTAAGCTGTGACTGAACTTTTGATACGGCGGCCGTTTTATGACTATACCCTAAAAGCTTTTTGTATAAATCATACATCCGAAGCGGCAATCCAAAGCTTATACCCGCCTGCTTCGTCTCAGGCCACAACATCTTCACATCCATACGGCGGTAATTTCTGTATATAATAAACGCTGCTGCCGTCGCAATAAAACATATGCTATTAAAATAAATCAAATAAGCCCCTCCTATGCTGCAGTCATTGCCTTTCTTGTCATCGACCTTCCCCAGATTGCAGCGGCCGCATATACTGTCAGACAAAGTGTCATCACAATTCTTCCCGCCGTCTGCGTATAAAGAACAGTCATCAATTCAGCTGAACTTATGCGCATATACAAAATAATACATGCAGGTATCAGCGTCATCACTGTAAACTCATTCTTACGTCCGGCAATCAGCGTCATAATTTCACACTCTGTCTCAATACGACGGCTGATTTTATCAATGCCCATCTTAATAACAACGGTCATGCTCCCGCCATACTTCTTCGCAATACATATAATTTCATAAAAACTCATAATGTCTTCATCATTACTATCTTTTGCAAATGTCTCCAGACACTTTTGTGCCGGAATATTCATATTCAGAGCTTCCGCCATCTTTTCAAAGGCACTGATAATCCAACTGTCTTTTGCATAACAAAGTCCAAGTTCTTTAGG
>USSL01000146.1 GCA_900557175.1 uncultured Eubacteriales bacterium | reverse complement strand
CATGGCTCGTTTATCAGGGTGTTTATGCTATAATGGCAAGTAATTTTGCAGCAATTATTGTTTCAATCGCTGCCGCCGTTATTTTTTACGCTGTATTTATTGTCGTTACGGGGATTTTATCGGAAAATGATATTTTATCTCTGCCTAAAGGACAGAAGATTTTAACTTTATGCCGACGGTGTAAATTAATTTAAGACCGGCAAATCTTTTGCAGGTGTTTTGTATAAGTATTAAAAAAGAACAGATAATATACGATACAGAGACTTTCAAGTCTCATACATCAAAGGAGTGAAATTGATGAAAAAGTATATGATCTGTTCTTTATTGTTTTTATGTGCATGCGGCGGTCTTTTCGGATATTTTGTAATGAGCGGACGGCAGGATTTAAGTGAAGATGAGAAAAAGTACATTGAGGAGGCAGCGCCTGTATCGGCAAAAGAAATGACAGGTGCAGAGACGAAGCTTATTTCGGAAGTTTACGACGAAAAGACACAAACATCAGAAAAAGAAATTTTAACACTGCCTGCGGCATTTTTGGGGCTGACACGGACGGAAATGATAGAAAAGCTTGACAGCTATATGGAAGAAATGCCGTTAAATGAATTGAATAAAGGCCTTGTAAGCTATGAGCTTATGTATTTTTCGCCGGAATATATTATGACGCGAAAAACGTATCATCTGCCTGATGATTTTAAAAAATATTATATACGGTTTAACAGAGGCTGTCTGACAGTGTATTACAGCGACAAAAAAACAGTTTATGAATATACGGACATTGCGCTTTCTGATTTGCCGGAAGATATGCGGGCAAAGGCAATCAGTGGTTTTGAAGTGAAGGATGAGAAGGCGCTCTATGATTTTTTGGAAAATTATTCATCATAGCGCCCGCGATAAATTCACCGGCTTTATCGCGGGCGGCCGGGCACGATTTATAAAGTATGATTTTTAGTCGATCACAGCCTTTGCAAAAAACTGCGGCACATGAAAATCCGGCTTTTCCAGAGGGATTTCTGTGAGAGCACCGTAATGCTCATCTTTAGCGGATTCGCTGATTTTGTAAAAGTTAAATGAAAATGTATGTCCGTGCGTTAATGCCATGTCAGGGTAAAAACGGCGGATAACAAAAAGCGGTAAAAAGAAGGTGACAGACCATGCATCTTCTTTTTTTTGAGTACGGATATTCAGGGCGGAAATTGTCTCAGCATCAAAAGGCGTGCGGCCTTCGCGTCCGTTGCCTGCCATTGTCAGTACAGCGCCGGTAGAATTAAATTCAAAATTCATATAGACATCGCCGACAGTACCGAACAGGAAAAAAGCCTCAAGCGCGCTGTCTTTATAAACGGGATCAAAATTATGTGTATAGGTCGTCAGCGGCTGGCGCTCATGACATACGAGGCGGACAACGAGTCCCTCGCCGTCTAAAACGGCAAGCTGTCCGTAAGCTTCTGGACGGCGGACACAGTGCCACATATAATGGGCAATCGGATGCTTCTGGCAATTTATAATATCGTCAGCCTGATGAATCACAGGTATATTTATTTGTGCCATAGTAAAACTCCTTTACATGAAATATTCTTATACTAATTTACATGATGGGGCGGTAAAAATCAAGAGGAGAAAATCGCCACTTGCATTTGGACGGCGGTTTGATATACTTGTAAGTAAAGTATACAAAGAGAAGGGCAGGTAAATTATGAAACAGCCAAATATTGTTTTGATTATGACGGATCAGCTCCGGGGGGACTGTATGGGATTTATGGGACACCCGGATGTAAAGACACCGTATTTAGATACACTCGCATCAAAAGGTGTCGCTTTTGATCATGCGTACAGCTCATGTCCTACATGTATTCCGGCACGGGCGGCGCTGCATACGGGGATGAGTCAGACAGGTCACGGCCGTGTCGGTTATGAGGACGGCGTGGCGTGGAATTATGCCCACACGATGGCAGGAGAGCTTTCAAAGGCCGGATATTATACACAGTGCGTCGGAAAGATGCATGTTTATCCGCTGAGAAATCTGACAGGCTTTCACAATGTTGAACTGCATGACGGTTATCTGCACTATAACCGCCGTGTTGATGTGCCATATTATGAAAATCAGAGAGTTGCCGATGACTATATGTACTGGCTGAAAAAAGAAAAGGGCATTGAGGCAGATGTGACAGATACCGGTCTTGAGTGCAACAGCTGGGTGTCACGGCCGTGGATGTATGATGAAGAACTTCATCCGACAAACTGGGTGACAACGCGCAGCATTGACTTTTTAAGGCGGCGGGACCGGTCGAAGCCGTTCTTTTTAATGGCATCTTATTTGCGGCCGCATCCGCCTTTTGACGCGCCCCAGTATTATTTTGACATGTACAAAGATAAAAAACTGGCGCCGCCGGCGCTTGGCGACTGGGAAGATATGTGTGAATTAAGACAGAAGGGACGTATTTTTGATTCGACGACAGGGCCTGCTGATGAGGAAATGATACGGCAGGCGCGCATTGGCTATTATGCCTGCGTCACCCATCTTGACCATCAGATCGGGCGGCTTTTGCAGGCATTTATTGACGAAGGCATTTATGATGACTGTATTTTTATTTTCACGTCCGACCACGGCGATGAGCTTTGCGATCATCATTTATTCAGAAAAGCATTTCCGTATCAGGGCAGTGTGCACATTCCGATGATTATTTCGGGCAATACGAAGTTCCTTGGCATAAAGCCGGATACAGTCAGCCATGCGGTTGTCGAGCTCCGGGATGTGATGCCGACAGTGCTTGATATGGCAGGGGCGCCGATTCCCGAAACAGTTGAAGGCATCAGCCTTTTGCCATATGTGAAAGCGGATCATATATCAAAGGCCGTGCGGCCGTATCTTCACGGTGAGCACAGCTTTGGAGAAAAGTCAAATCACTGGATTGTGACAGAAAATGAAAAATATATATGGTTTTCGCAGACCGGAAAAGAGCAGTATTTTGATCTTGCAGGCGATCCGCATGAAGAACATAATCTTATAGACAGTCCGGAGGCAGAAGATAAGATTGACAGATTGAGAAATATACTGATTGCTGAGCTTGATGGCAGAGAGGAAGGCTACAGTGACGGAAAACGGCTCATTACAGGACGTATGCCGGTCAATTGCCTTAAGAAACTAAGATAATAGAAATAAAGAGAGAATGAATAACGCCCATGGATGTTTGTGAAAAATTACAAAATATGCATGGGCGTTTGACTTAATATAATGCAAAAAAACAGTCATTTTGTGCAAAGATGTTTTGATGCAAACGTGCTACTATAGATTCAACAGGAAAATCAGGAAGTTTTGTTTTCTGAGAGTCCTTTGATGGAGGTTGCGTACTCCGACGGTGTCATTCCGGTGATTTTTTTAAACTGCCGTGAAAAGTAGTGGATCGACGTATAACCGAGATGCTCGGATATTTGCGTGAAGTTCATACTGTTGCTTCGTATAAGCTCTTTGGCCGTTGTGATTTTCATTTCGGAAAAGTAATTAATGACACCGCATTGATGCCGCTCGTGAAAAAGCCGCTGGGCCTTTGAACGTCCGATGAGTGTGTCACGGCAGAGCTGCTCAATCGCAATATTGGATGTGATATGCTCCTCCATGTAATGAATGATTTTTTCGTAAAGCTCATTATCCGCATTATGTGCCGTCAGCTTTGGCGCACTTAGACCACCGTCTTTTTCGGGAAGGGCAAAATTGTAGCGGCGTATGAGAGAGATAAGAAGCTGCTCAATATAGTTTCTTATGAGATGCTCACCGCCAAAAGGTGCGCTGCTGCTTATAATAAGCTTTGTCTGATATGGATTGTCCAACCGTCCTTCAAAGGTATGGCAGGATTCCTGAATGATTTTTCCGAGCAGTTTTTGTTCTGCTTCGTTGACAATAAGCTGCTTTTCTTCAAAGAAATGCATGGCCGGTGATATGCAGTCAAAGGAAATGACGACAAGGTTTGGCGCGCTTTTGCCGTTGCACCGGACACTGTGAAATTCATTGGGCTTATGGAAAATAATATCGCCTTTTTTGAGCTGATATTCCCGGTCGTCGGCGGTGACAAAGACTTCACCTTTATCGACACAGAGAAATTCCCAAAAGTCATGGGCTTCGCCGGCAAAAACAAAATCATTCATATATTCAAAATAATGCATTGAATACAGCTTATCAACGATAAGCTCCTGGTTTAAGGCTATACTTTCGTAAGACATAATTTTTTCTCCTTCTCTTACTTGTAGTATAAGCCAAATGTGCAAAAAAGTACATATTTTTTTACAAATGTGCAAATAAAAATTTTTTAACAATAAATTTTCAGGAGGTATGACTATGAAAAAGAAACCAGTATTGGTCATTATGGCCGCAGGTATGGGGAGCCGTTACGGCGGACTAAAGCAGATTGATCCGATTGATAAGGACGGACACATTATTATTGATTTTTCTATTTTTGATGCAATCCGCGCAGGATTTGAGAAAATTGTTTTTATTATTAAAAAAGCGAATGAAAAGGATTTTAAAGAGGTTATCGGAAATCGTATGGAAAAATATGTTCAGGTCGAATATGTTTTTCAGGAGCTTTGTAATCTTCCGGAAGGCTACAGTGTACCGGAGGGGCGTGTGAAACCTTTTGGCACAGGTCATGCGATTTTAAGCTGCAAAGATGTGATTGACGGACCTTTCGCAGTTATTAATGCAGATGATTATTACGGACCGACAGCCTATAAGATGATTTATGATTATCTTGACAGCCATTCCGATGATGATAAATACCGCTACACAATGGTTGGTTATGTGCTTGAAAACACACTGACAGATAACGGCCATGTGGCAAGAGGTGTATGTGAGACGGACGAAAATCACTATCTGACAGGTATTACAGAGCGTACGCATATCGAAAAGAAGGAAGACGGCGCTTACTATACAGAAGATGATGGACAGACATGGCATGAGATTCCTGAGGGAAGCACAGTGTCTATGAACCTTTGGGGATTTTCGGAAAGTATTTTAAAGGAGCTTGATGCCCGTTTTTCAAAATTTTTAGATGAAAATCTTGAAAAGAATCCTTTGAAATGCGAATACTTC
>USSL01000145.1 GCA_900557175.1 uncultured Eubacteriales bacterium | reverse complement strand
GCTGAAAAAAGTGACAGACGGGGATGAGTTTTGGCTCAGCATTGATGATGCATATGATGAGTATTCCATATCACATGCGGCAGAGCATGTGTCCTTGGATGGCTATAAAAAGGTCGATGAGGGTACACAGGAGGTTATTGCTGTATGGGGGCGCGTTGATGTGTCCGTCGGAGACAGGGCCTCTTTCACAGAGTATGAGGATGCATCGGAGGAACATATCATATCGGAGGAGATGTGGGATGACGGAAGGGAAGTTTCTGTCGGCTGGTATCTTGACTGGAATGAAGTCAATGTAGAGACAAATCCTCAGGCTGTGAAGAATGCAAAGGCATCGGCGAAAAATAGTGCGAAAAATCAAGGCGCTGTCATAAACAACATGACGCCGGCACAAAAAAAGAAAAGCAGTGCGGGCAATAAAAATAATAAAAAGAAAAAATCATTATTGCCGGTGTTTGTGATTGCCGGTGTTGTGCTTGTTATATTGGCGGTCATTGGCGCAGCGACAGATGATAATCATTCGATTGCAAAGTATTTAAAGAATAACAGTGCGTCTTACGCTTATGAGACATCGATTACCGGAAGCGGCAAAGAAAAAGCGGATGTTTACCGGGCAGTAGGCAGCAGTGTGGATCTGACAGCAAGAGATATTATACGCGGCGTCGACGGTGATGTGGAAGATGTCCAGCAAAACAGCGAGGACGGTGACGATAGTATTGCCATTCTGACGGATGATGAATACTGTCTTATTTATACTTCGGAGGATAATGAGGTACTTGTGCAGATTTCAAGCCGTGCGTATGTGTATCGCTCAGACAACCGTCCATATCGGTGTCATGCGAGAACATATCATTATTACAGAGGCTTTTACTATACAAGGGGCTACTACCGTGACAGAAGCGGTTTTGGCGGCGGAAATTCAGCCTATACAGACTATGACGGAGGCACAGTAAATTATGATACTTCAAATGAATATAATACGTATTCGTCCAGTATACGTCAGTCAAGTGTCGGCAGCCGGACATCTTCCGGCGGCGGTTTAAGCAGCGGAAAATAACTTTAAAAGGAAGCAGATGAAAGGAGGGGCCGCCCAAAGGAGTGTGAAACTTCAGGCGGCAAAGGTGTGATGTTATTTTTAATGGATATTATGAATGTGGCGGTTTACGCAGTACTCGGTATTATTTTAATGATTCTCGGAAACTTTTTGATTGACCTGATTGTACCGTGTCATTTTCCGACGGAGATTAAGAAGGGCAATGTAGCTGTCGGCTGGCTTTCTGCAGGTTCGTTCATCGGTATTGGTATTATTTTGCGGGCAGCCATTATGTCGCCGGCTGCGGAGGCTGTGCATGAAACACTGCTGTCCGGTATTATAAGTAGCGCGCTTTATTTTGTGCTCGGCATCATTTTCTTTATGCTCGGCTATGTGATTGTCAATGCCATGAATAAGCGCTACAATCTCAATGAAGAAATTGGTAAAGGCAATCAGGCGGCCGGTGTCATGGTCTTCGGCATTTTTGTCGGCCTTGCCTTTGTAATCAGCGGAGTTATTTTCTGATGAAGCAATATAGACTGTTAATGCTTACAACACTGATGATTTCAGGTTGCTCTATATGTTATGAACTGATTATCAGTGCTGTAAGCTCATATCTTTTGGGTGATACGGTACTGCAATATTCGATTACAATCGGACTTTATATGTCGGCAATGGGGCTTGGCTCGTATTTGTCAAAATACATGAAGCAGCATCTGTTTGACTGGTTTGTTTTTATAGAGCTTAGTGTGGGCGCTGTCGGAGGAACGAGTGCCCTTGTGCTTTTTTATGCCAATTTATATATGGAAACATATCAGATTGTGATGTATCTTGAGATCATTATTATCGGTACGCTCGTAGGGGCAGAGATTCCTTTGCTCACAAGAATTATTGAAAATGATAATGAAAACCTGCGTGTGACGTTATCGTCGATTTTCAGCTTTGACTATATCGGCGGCCTTGTCGGTTCGATTGCATTTCCTCTCATATTACTGCCGCAGCTGGGCTATTTTGCAACGGCATTTTTGATGGGCTGCTTTAATGTGGCGGCGGCAGGACTTATTATTTTCAAATATTCGGGGCGTGTAAGGCGCATTGGCGCTTATAAAATGGCGTCGGTGCTTTTGTTTGTGCTGATGGCGTCAGGGATGCTTTTTGCAGATACAATCTCAAACCGGGTTGAGGACGGCCTTTACAGAGACAGAGTTATTTTGTCGGAGCATACGCAGTATCAGCATATTGTTATGACAAAGCATAAGGATGATTTAAGACTGTATATTGATGGCAATGTACAGTTTTGTTCTTTAGATGAATACAGGTATCATGAAGCGCTTGTGCATATTCCGATGGCGGCAGCAAAAAAACGGGATAAGGTTTTGGTGCTTGGCGGCGGTGACGGGATGGCCGTAAGAGAACTGCTCAAATATGAAGATACAGAAATTACATTAGTTGATTTGGATGCGCAGATGGTTGAACTTTGTTCTGAAAATGCACAGATTTCAAAGCTTAATGAGGATTCTCTGAAAAGCAGCCGTCTGACGGTTGTATACGAAGATGCTTATAAGTATCTTGGCGAAACAGAGGAGAAGTTTGATGTGATTATTGTGGATTTGCCTGATCCGAATAATGAATCATTAAACAAGCTTTATACAAATATTTTTTACCGGCTTTGTTATGGAGCATTGACAGAGGATGGCGTCATGACGGTTCAGTCAACGAGCCCGTATTATGCACCGGATGCTTTTTGGTGTATTCACGATACACTGGAGAGTGAGGGCTTTTATGTGCGGCCGTATCATCTTCAAGTACCGTCTTTTGGTGACTGGGGATTTAATCTGGCATCGAAGCAGCCGGTTGAAACAATCGGGGTGCCGGATGTTCCTACAAAATATTTGACAGAGGAAAATATTGATGCGCTTTTTGTTTTCGGCAAGGACGAGCAGGCGAAGCGGGATATTGAAATCAATGCTTTGTCAAAACCTGTCTTAATTCAATATTATTCGGAGGCTGTCCGCAACTGGGAATAAATGATATGTGCGGTATTGCATCCGGGAATCAGCGGTGTGTGCGGCCGGAAGGCTGTAAACTGCATATGATGAGAAAAATGAAAGGAAGTTTTACATATGACAAAAAAAGAACTGACACTGGAAGTCATAAGCCGTCTTAAGGCGGCTTATCCTGATGCGGGATGTACGTTAGACTATGATGATGCATGGAAGCTTTTAGTCAGTGTCCGGCTTGCAGCCCAATGTACAGATGCCCGTGTTAATGTTGTTGTGGAGGGGCTTTATGAAAAGTATCCGACGCCGGAGGCACTTGCAGACGCCCCGGTCGAAGATATTGAGGCAATTGTACGCCCGTGCGGCCTTGGACATAGTAAGGCGCGTGATATCAGCGGCTGTATGAAAATGCTTTGTGAGGAGTATGGCGGGAAGGTACCCGATAATTTTGACGCTTTGATGCGGCTTCCGGGTGTCGGCAGGAAAAGTGCCAATCTTATTATGGGCGATGTTTTCGGAAAGCCGGCCATTGTGACAGATACCCACTGTATACGGCTTGTCAACCGCATCGGCATTGTCGATGGCATAAAGGAACCTAAAAAGGTGGAGATGGCGCTTTGGAAGCTTGTACCGCCGGAAGAAGGCAGCGATTTCTGCCATCGTCTTGTATTTCACGGACGTGATGTATGTACGGCGAGGACAAAGCCTTACTGTGACAAATGCTGCCTTGCGGATATATGTAAGAAAAATGGTGTCTGAAGCGGGACATGTGACTGGGAATACGATAAAAATCGTGTTTGTGCAGTATATGGTAAATTGCTAAAGCGTTACCGCCCTTTTAGTATAGATACTATACAATATTAAATGCAAAACCGGTATTTCGATACCGGTTTTGTGCATTTTAGGCATTTTTTTGAAAAAAACAGTGGTTTTAGCAATAATTATAAAAAACAAAGCAATAAGTAAATAGACGTTTCAGGTGAAATAAATTATGCTTATTCTAACATAAGAAGGCTTCGCTAAAGGAGCCCTTTAAAAAAGAGAAAGTGGAGGAGTAAACATGAGTGGATACACAAAAGGCAGAGTGACAATTCCGACGGATGTTGATGTTGTTCCTGAAACATTACAATTAGTTGAGCGCTGGGGTGCAGATGCAATCCGTGACTGCGACGGTACAGATTACCCGGCAGAATTAAGAGATGTAGATGCAAAAGTCTATTCAACATACTACACAACAAGAAAAGATAATGCATGGGCAAAGGCAAACCCGGATGAAATTCAGCAGATGTATATTATGACACCGTTTTATACAGCAACATCTGATAAGGTTGAGATTCATCTGATGAATCATCTTTACCCGGATATGCTCGCTGTAAACTCCAGAGATGATATTAAGCGTTGGTGGGAAGTGATTGACCGTACGACAGGTGAGGTTGTTTCAACAGATGACTGGTCTTACGATGAGGCGACAGGGGATGTGACAATTTCAAATGCAAAAGCATTCCACGATTACACAGTCAGCTTTCTCGCATATATTATGTGGGATCCTGTCCACATGTACAATGCAGTGACAAATGACTGGCAGGGCGTTGAGAAGCAGATTACTTTCGATGTGCGTCAGCCAAAGACAAGAGCATATTCAATGAAGCGTCTCAGAAAGTATATCGAGGACAACCCTCATATCGACGTTATCCGTTATACAACATTTTTCCATCAGTTTACATTGATTTTTGATGAGTTCGCAAGAGAAAAGTATGTTGACTGGTACGGCTATTCAGCATCTGTCAGCCCATACATTCTTGAGCAGTTTGAAAAAGAAGTCGGATACAAATTCCGTCCTGAGTATATTATTGATCAGGGCTATATGAATAACACATATCGTATTCCGTCAAAGGAATTTAAAGATTTCCAGGCATTCCAGAGACGCGAGGTTGCCAAGCTTGCAAAAGAGATGGTAGACATCACACACGAGTGCGGCAAGGAAGCGATGATGTTCTTAGGCGATCACTGGATTGGTATGGAGCCTTTTATGGATGAGTTTAAGTCCATCGGCCT
>USSL01000144.1 GCA_900557175.1 uncultured Eubacteriales bacterium | reverse complement strand
GGAAAATGACGGAAGCCATTTATCTTGAAGTGTCTGAGAAGACGGAAGCTGCCAAGAAGGCTGGACGCCGGGTTTCTGTCTCCGGAATGAGTATTATGCCAGAGACACCAGCCGCAAAATTCGTTCCACTTTCCAGTCCAAAGGCAAGTCCGGCAAGCTTTTGCCATGACGATTGACGGTTTCGGACCATATCAGATTGCAAAGAAGCTTATGATAAGAAATTTGGTGCTTTGGAAGCTATCGGATGTTGGGAAACATGGGAACCTTGTCATAAAACAATGCTCGGCCATGGTATTGTCGGTGTTGAAAACCTTGGCGGTGACCTTGAAAAGGTTAAAGGAAAACGCTTCAGATTTTACTGCTTCCCATTAAGATGGTATATGGGCGACGGCTCAATGGCACGCTGCGTTGCAGAAATTGATGAGGACGATTTAAATGATGTTCCGGACAGAACATATCTTTACTGCGGAATGGGCGTTCAGAGCAGATAAAATGTAAGGAAAGAGTGTTGTCATGGATAAAGAAAAATTTAAAAAGACAGTCGAATTGATCCGTGCCCATAAGGACTGTGATATTGTCTTAAATCTGACAACATCAGGAGACCTTCATGCAACAGATGAAACACGTCAGGCACATTTAAGGGAATTAAGCCCTGAGATGGCATCATACGACTGCGGTTCAATGAACTGGTTAAACAGCAGTCTGTTTTTAAATCCGCCTGCGTTTCTTGAGGAACTGGGCGCGACAATGCAGCAGTATAACGTAAAGCCTGAAATTGAAGCCTTTGATCCGGGGATGATTGCCAATGCAGCTTATTATGTGAAAAAGGGTGTATTAAAAGCGCCGCTTCACTTCCAGTTTTGCATGGGCTGTGCCAATGGTATTCCGGGATCTGTGAAAAATCTTGTATTTATGAAAGAAACGATGGAGTCACTCTGTCCGGGTTCTACATGGTCATGCTTTGGCGTCGGACACAGCGCCATGGAAATTATGTATGCCGCTATTGCTATGGGCGGTCATATCCGTGTCGGTATGGAGGATAATGTCATGTTCGGCAAGGGCGAGCTTGCAAAGAGCAATGTACAGTTTGTAGAACGTGCGAAACAGGCGATTGAGCTTTTTGGAAGACAGACCGCAACACCGGATGAAGCCCGTCAGATTTTAAGCCTGAAATAATGGAGGCATAAAATGAGCTGGGGTGCATTATATTTTTATTATAAATGTCCAAAATGCGGTAAGCTTTTTAAATATGCCACAGACTTAATTGCCGAATTTGGCGATGACTTCGGATGCTGTCCGTACTGCGGCAGTATGGGGACATACATTAAAGAAGGTGCAAGAACCATCGATGACCTTGATTATGAAGAAGTTGAATAACACACATGCCGTTGGAGACATTACGTATGCAGCTTCAGATAATTTTTCGGTGACACACCGATTTGCTTTTTAAACACTTTACTAAAGTAATATTCATCATTATAGCCGACAGCGCGGGCAATCTCATAAGCCTTTGTGTTGCCGGCTATAAGCATTTTTACAGACTTATTAATACGCAGCGTGTTCAGATACGTAAAGATTGGCGTGCCGTATTTGCGTTTAAAAAGCCGGTTTAAATAATCAAAATTCATGTCAAACTGTGCTTCAAGGCAGGCGCCGGTCAGCTTTTGGCTAAAATTTTCATGAAGATAAGCAGTAAGTGCCTCCAGCGTCTGAATCTGTCCTTTGGAAAAGTTTTCATTGCCAATGGCGAGGACACTGTTTGAATAGCAGACAGCCAGCTCGATTAAAATTTGGAGAAAACAAGATGAGCATGTCAGCTTATAATAATCCTCCCGGTGCTCGGCGGCAAAGGCAGCCTGTTCCATGGCAAGTTCAAATTTATTGCGCACGGTGCTGTCGGAAATATGCATATGTTTTGGGAGAATCAGCCGCGAACGCCCGTACATTTCCTGGGAAAACGGGGAAACGGTGTAGTTTAAGCTGCGGTTATGTTCCAAAAACTGGTGAATTGTCATATTTTCCGGCAGCGTAAAAGGCATAAATGTCTCCGGCCTCAGATGGATATAGTAGTGGGCGTCGCGCCCCGGATGTGTTCCTTCGTGGGCGCTGTACGGATCGAGAATGATCATATCGCCTTCAGTCAAATGATAATGGATGTCATTTTCTTTTATATCCATTGTTCCGTTTTTGATAAAGAAAATAATGTATTCACCGGAAATGCGGCGCGGATGAACGTAGATATCGGGCCCGGAATATAAATTCATATAAGAAATATGGGGAAGCCGTTCAGCATTAAATTCGTAGTACATGAGTGTCTGCCTCCAAAGTCCGCCGCGGGTGCGGCTGGTGTCATATAGCATGTCAAGAATATCATATTTACATCATGTAAACAAGGGCAGATTGGTCGCTAAAAGACAAAAAATAGCGATATTTTCCATTCTTTTTAAGGGTGGGACGTGGTTATATATGACATATCATAAGATTTCATTTTTGGGAGGATAAAGATTCATGAGAAAGGATTTTGATTTTATTAAAGGCTTTACATTCCGTTTGTGTGAGAGCGCCGGCGGCGGTTTTGATATGGCGCAGATAAAAGCGTCTATGGAAACGATGAGGGAAAGTACGGCGCTTGACACGGCAATTATTGCGATCGGCGCCCTTCAGGACACACCCCATTCAGAGGCGATTGATTATACGGGACCGCATATGCCGTCCGATGAAATGCTTGAGGGGGTCATTGCTTATGCGAAAACACTTGGCTTGCGCGTGATTTTAAAGCCGATGTTAAACTGCAGAAACGGTGTATGGCGTGCATTTATTAATTTTTTTGATAAAGATGTTGTCTGTGAGCCGAAATGGAGTGTGTGGTTTGAAAATTATACGAAATATATGCTTCATTATGCGGCTATTGCCGAAAAGACGGGCTGTGAAATGCTGATGATCGGCTGTGAGCTTGTGATGGCTGAGCGTCAGGAAAAATATTGGCGCGCATTAATTGAAAAGGTGCGTCTTGTTTATCATGGACTTTTAACTTATAATACAGATAAATATCAGGAAGAAATGGTGACATGGTGGGATGCGCTCGATGTGATTTCTTCAAGCGGTTACTATCCGATAGATAAGTGGGATGAAAACTTCCGTCGTATTAAGGCGGTTGCAGACGCTTTTGATAAGCCGTTTTTCTTTGCTGAGTGTGGTATACCGTGCCGTACAGGAAGCTCTGCGGTGCCGAATGACTGGACGTTTGAGGGACCGCTTGATTTAGAGGAGCAGAGCCGCTATTATGCAAAAATGTTTGAGGAGGGCGAAAAGCGCCCGTGGCTTAAAGGCTATGTCTGCTGGGACTGGGTGTCGAATTATTCCGAATATCCGATCATTAATGACGGTTATTCTGTCTATGGCAAACCGGCATGTCAGGTGATTAAAGATTTTTATACTTCAAAATAGGGAGGAATTGACATGAGTATTTTTTACGACGAGAAACAAAAATTATTTCAGCTTGATACGAAGACAACAAGCTATGTGATCGGTATTGCAGACGGTTATGCAGGTCATGTTTATTACGGGAAAAAACTGGAAAGCCTCGAGGGACTTGGCGCGCTGCTCAGAACAGGAGAGGCGCCGTTTGTGCCGTCTGAAAATATGCGTGAGAAATGTTCCTTTGCAGATACATTTCCGACAGAATATTCAACATGGGGCGTCGGCGATTACCGCGAAAGCAGCTTAAGAATCCGTACTGCGGGCGGCCACAGAGCGTGTGAATTAACATATGTAAACCATGAGATTTTTGACGGTAAGAAGCCTTTAGAGGGAATGCCGTCCACATTTGCTGAAAATAATGAAGGCGTTCATACACTTGAAATTCATTGTGAGGATAAAGTGACAGGACTTAAAGTCATTCTCAGCTATTCTGTATTTGATGACAGCGATGCGGTTGTGCGAAGTGTCCGCCTTGTCAATGAAGGCAGTGAGAAGCTTTATGTCGAAAAGGTTTTAAGTGCCTGCATGGATATGGATAATGAAGACTTTAAAATGCTTTCTTTAAGCGGTTCATGGGCGAGAGAACGCCATATCACAGAGTGTGATGTCACATACGGCAAGCACAGTGTTTCATCTGTCCGCGGTGAGTCAAGTCACCAGGAGCATCCGTTTATTGCCTTAATGACGCCGGAAACGACAGAAGATACCGGCGATGTTTATGCAATGCATTTTGTATACTCAGGTAATTTTATGGCGATGGCTGAGGCAAGTCAGTTTAATTCGGTGAGAATGCTTATGGGTATTCATCCGGACGGCTTTGAATGGGTATTAAAGCCGGGCGATGCGTTTCAGGCGCCGGAGGTTGTATGCGTTTATTCCGATGAAGGTCTTGGAAAAATGAGCCGTGCCTTCCACGATTTGTACAGAAATCATTTAATCAGAAGTCCTTATCTTCATAAGGCGCGCCCAATTTTAATTAATAACTGGGAAGCAACGTATTTTGATTTTGATACGGACAAGCTTGTGGCAATCGCCAAAGAAGCCAAAAAAGCCGGCGTGGAAATGCTTGTTATGGATGACGGCTGGTTCGGCCACAGAAGCAGCGACGACAGCTCTCTCGGCGACTGGGTTGTCAATGAAAATAAACTGCCGGGCGGCCTTAATACGCTTGTTGAAAGGGTGAAGGCGGAAGGGCTTTTATTCGGCATTTGGTTCGAGCCGGAAATGATTTCGCCGGATTCAGAGCTTTATAAGGCTCATCCGGACTGGGCAATTCAGATTCCGGGGCGGAGAGGTACATTAAGCCGTGCCCAGTACGTTCTTGACTTGTCGAGACCGGAGGTCGTTGACTATGCTTACGAATGTGTTGCAAAGATTTTGAGAAGTGCGGATATTTCTTATGTGAAATGGGATATGAACCGTCAGCTGACGGATTTGGGCAGTATTTATCTGGACAGCGAACAGCAGGGCGAACTCTATCATCGTTATGTGCTCGGTGTATATGAGCTTCAGGAACGTCTTGTAACTGAATTTCCGAATCTTCTTTTGGAAAACTGCTCCGGCGGCGGCGCCCGTTATTCTCCAAAAGGACCATACATTCCCCGGCAAGGGCACGTACCGCCTCCATATGCGCCTTTTCCCTCCGGCTGATCTCCGGTGACCGT
>USSL01000143.1 GCA_900557175.1 uncultured Eubacteriales bacterium | reverse complement strand
GCCATTGGCGGCGGAATTATCCGCGATGTTGTTTTGGGGATTCATCCGCCGAGTACGTTTAAGGATCCGGTTTATGTACTCAGCGCTATTGTGACATCAAGTCTTTTATTTATCGTTGTCTACTTTAATAAAAAGCTTCTGGAAAGCCGGTGGATGACGGTTTATGATAAGGTTATGATGACAATGGATGCCATCGGTCTCGGCGCCTTTACAGTTATAGGTGTTTATACAGCGGTTGAAAAGGGCGAAGTGAAAAGTACATTTCTGCTGATTTTTGTCGGTATGGTGACCGGCATCGGCGGTGGGATGATGCGTGACATGATGGCAGGGCAGATGCCTTTTGTTTTTGTAAAGCATGTTTATGCTGTGGCATCGTTAGTCGGCGCGTTTGTCTGTATTTTATTGATGCGTTCTGTTGGAGACGCGTCGTTTGCGATGATTGCCGGGGCGGCTGTCGTCATTGTAATCCGGCTTCTTGCGGCATATTTCAGGTGGAATCTTCCGCGGATACGCTAAATGAGGCGATGACGATTTTCTAAAGAAAAACTTAAGATTACTGAAAATGGCGTGATTTCGGTTGAAGTAACGCCTTTTTTAGTGGTAAAATTGACACGTTAGGAGGTAAAATCATGATTTTTGATTCACATGCGCATTATGACGATAAGCAGTTTAATGCAGACAGAGATGAACTTTTGTCAGAACTTTTGCAAAACGGTATTGGTTATGTTGTCAATGTCGGAGCAGACACAGCATCGACAGAGCGCAGTATTGCGCTGGCAAAAAAGTATCCGTTTATTTATGCGGCGGCGGGCGTCCATCCGAGTGATGTGGGCGAGCTTGATGAGGATGAGAATAACTTTAAGAAAATTGCGGCATGGTGTGCCGATGAAAAATGTGTTGCTGTCGGAGAAATCGGTTTGGATTATTACTGGGATAAGGACCCTTTAGTCAGAGAACGTCAGAAATACTGGTTCAGACGCCAGCTTCAATTATCAAAAGAGATGAAGTTGCCGATCATTGTTCATTCAAGAGATGCGGCAAAGGATACGCTGGATATTATAAAGTCGGAGGACGGACAGGGAACGCGGGGCGTCATTCACTGCTTTTCTTATTCTGAGGAAATGGCGGCAGAGTATGTGAAGCTGGGCTATTATATCGGTATCGGCGGCGTTGTGACCTTCTCAAATGCGAAAAATGTAAAAGCTGTCGCGGCGTCTGTGCCGATCGAGCGTATTTTGCTTGAAACGGACTGCCCGTATTTGTCACCGGTACCAAACAGAGGAAAACGCAATTCCTCACTGAATCTTCAATATGTGGCGGAGGCGATTGCACAGCTTAAAGGGATGTCTGTTTGTGATGTGATTGATATTACATGTAAAAACGCCATGGAAATGTATCGTATTGACAGGTTATCAGGCAAAACGGAGGTATGAGACATGAAGAAAATATTTGCGGCAGGTGTATGCGTGATGATGACGGCAGCACTTCTTTTAGGATGCGGAAAGGAGCAGCCATCTTCGGATTCGGATACACAGACAAACAGTGGGGCAGAGTCAGGTATCGACGCGGCAGCAGAGCCTGATTTAGACGATTTAAAAATAACACTGGGCAATTATAAAAATGTGGAAGTGACGATTGAGGCGATTGCGGATATTACGGATGAAGATGTCGAAAATCAATTAAATTCACTGATTACAAACGGCACAACGCAGACAGAGGTGACAGACAGAGCTGTTGCTGACGGTGACCTTGTAAAGGTTGATTACGAGGCGTCTATGGACGGACAGCCGGTTTCGGGCGAAACACAGAAAGATTATAATATTTTAATCGGATCAGGTGTTTTTTTTGATGGCGCTGAAAGCCAGCTGATTGGTGTGATGCCGGGTGAAACAAAAGATGTGGATGTTACTTATCCGGAAAGCTATCCAAACGAAGCACTTGCAGGAAAGCAGGCCGTGTATAAAGTAACAGTGAAAGCAATCCTTGAGGAAGGGCAGGCTGAGCTGACGGATGAATATGTGAAGGAGTTATCCGGAGGGGCTTGTGAAAATGTCGGGGAATTTCGTTCATATTTAAAGAAAAATCTTCAAAGCGGCATTGACGCACAAAAGACACTTCTCGCCCAGCAGGCAGTGTGGGACAAGGTTATTGCGGACACTGTCATTGAAAATTATCCAAAAGAGCTGCTTGAGGCAAAGGAAGACGCCTATAAGAAAAATGATGAGGAAAGTGCAAAGCTTGAAGGTATGACACTTGATGAATATGTTGAAACATATATGGGGATGACTGTGGAGGATTATCATAAGCAGATTTCCGGCGAAATTGAAAAAGCAGCAAAAAAATCCGTTATTTCAAAGGCTATTGCCGAGAAAGAAGGGATTACCATTGATACATTGTCAGATGCTGATTGGGATGAGGCGGCAAAGTGGTTTGGCTATGAGGATACCGCGCAGCTTAAAACAGATTACACAGAAGCTGATATTAAAGCAGAGCTGACACTGAAGCGTGTGACAGAGCTGATGATGGAAACTGCCAAAGTGAATGAGCAGACGGGAGAGGAAAAACAGTGAAAAAGGGAAGTATTTTAATTGTCGAGGATGAAAATGATGTCAACAGGCTTCTTGCCACTATCCTGTCGGAGTATGAAACAAAAAGCGCTTTCTCAGGAACAGAGGCAGCCATGTGGCTGGCACAAAAAAGGTTTGATTTAGTTTTGCTTGATTTGATGCTTCCGGGAATGACCGGAGAGGAAGTCATTGCCGATATGCGCCGTCAGGGCATAAAAACACCGGTGATTGTCATATCTGCAAAACAGGATGTCGCAGACAGAGTCAATGTCCTCAGACTGGGCGCCGATGATTTTATTATGAAGCCATTTGAAATTGACGAGGTTATCGCCAGAGTTGAAGCTGTTTTGCGCCGCTGTGTTTTAAAGGAAGCACAAGATGATAAAAAATCCGGTGAAAGCCGTGTACTGACATTTAAAAATCTTACTTTAAATCACGATACAAGACAGGTTGTTGTCAATGATACTGAGGTGACACTGACCGTAAAGGAGTTTGATATTCTTGAGCTTTTGCTGCGCTATCCGAAAAAGGTGTTTACGCGGGAAAATCTTTTTACAGCCATTTGGGGTGAAGATTATTTTGGCGAGGACAATACGGTGAATGTGCATATCAGTAATCTGAGGCAGAAGCTTTCAAAAGCGGATAAAAATACGGAATATATTAAAACAGTATGGGGCATCGGCTTTAAGATGGCCGTATAAATGAGAGGCAGGGCTGCGTTTGTGGTCCTGCCTTTAAACTTTCTTTAAACTTTCATAAAGCTTTCTTGCGACTTCTCATATACAATAGCCTTATCAATCATAAAGGTGCGCCGATGCAGTATAAGCTGTGCGGCGGTGAGCATAGAAAGGAAAGATAAGGATATGGAAGAATATGTAATTGAGGTCAGAAATCTGACAAAGACATACGGAAAGCTTAAAGCACTTGATGATGTAAGCCTCAGAGTTCCTAAAGGACAAATTTATGGACTTGTAGGCAAAAACGGTGCAGGAAAGACAACGCTGATGCGCGTGCTCTCAAATCAGACCATCGGAGAGCAGGGTGAGGTTACCCTCTTTGGTGAGAATACGCCTTCGGGACTTAATAAAATGCGGCGCAGAACAGGAACGATGATTGAGATACCGAGCTTCTATCCGTTTTTATCCGCCAAAGATAATCTTGAGTATTACAGATGCCAGAGAGGCATTGCCGGCAGGGAATGTGTCGATGAGGTACTTGCGATGGTGGAATTATCCAAGGTGGGCAATAAGAAGTTTAAGAACTTTTCCCTTGGTATGAAGCAGCGGCTCGGTCTATGTCAGTGTTTACTTACAGAAGTCGGCTTTCTGATTTTAGATGAACCCTTTGTTGGCCTTGATCCAATCGGCAAGGAGCTTTTCAAACAGACCATTTTGGATATGGCACATAAACAGAATGTACCGGTATTATTTTCAAGCCATGATTTAGATGATGTAGATGAAATTTGCGATAGAGTGGTTATGATTTCAAAAGGCAATAAGCAGTTAGACCAGCCCCTCGAACATAAGCAGACTTATACCGTCAAGATCGAATGTACAATTTCTGATGATATAAAACGGTCGCTTATGGAAAAATGTGGCGAATTAAGTTTCTTTGAGGATAAGATTATGTTTCAGGACGAAACGCTTATTATAGATATTCAGAAGATTTTGCTGCAAAAAGGTCATTATATTTGTGGTTTCTCCGTCCAAAAAAATAATCTCAAAAGCCTGTTTGGAATGGAGGGATAAGAATGAATACTCTTGCAATTATCACGAAAATAGAATTAAAGAAACTATTCCAAAGAAAAGATTCGTGGCTCATGTTTACAATTTTGCTTGTGCCAATTTTATATTCCGTTGGTTTAGCTTCTAATTCAGATGTTATCACATATACGGGCGCAGGTAATATAACGGCCATAGGCTTTGCCAGTGCAATGTTTCAGATGAGCCAGTCTATGTTTATTTTCAATGTGATTTTATCTGCAATCGTTGGAAGAAGTTTAGCGTCAGAAATTGAGAATAAGAGTATCCGTTTGTATGTAAATCGTATTGGTGTCCGAAAATTGATTTATGGAGGTAAGGAATTAGCACTGTTGATTTTTTCCGTATTCATAGACATTTTACTGGTTTTAACGAGTATCGCATTTTACTATGCTGTGCTTATCCATAATCCAAAAGTTGCAAGCGGAATATTCTATGATAGTAATGTAGGTATGGAAATTGTGCAAATCGTTTGTAATTGCATATTTTGGCTGATAACGATTTTTCTTGTAATGCTAATGGCAACAAAGCTGAAAACTCTTGTATGCGTGGGTGTGTATATGATTCTGTACATCATAATGAATTTGATGTCTTATATAGACGGGATAAAATATCTTTCGCCATTACACTATGTCGTTGCAGTTTCCTCAAATAGCCCACAAATCACGTTCTCCATAATACTTTTTTTCCTTTATGCGATTTGTGTGGGGATATTGTTTACACACATTGGTATTCGCAAGATTGAGAAAATGGATTTGTAAAAGAAATAGCAAAGCCAGTCGAGCCAGTCAACGGTCAAGATGAACGGCGCATACGCGCCGCCGTTGACAGCCCCGCC
>USSL01000142.1 GCA_900557175.1 uncultured Eubacteriales bacterium | reverse complement strand
TGTTAAAGAATCCTTTGCGTGTCATTGACTGTAAGGTTGATGCGTGCAAGGCTATTGTTAAGGATGCGCCGAGAACAATCGACTACCTTGACGATGAATGCCGTGAGCATTTTGAAGAATTAAAGTCGCTGCTTGAAGCGCTGAATATTCCATATGAGATTGATACAGGTATTGTCCGCGGTCTTGATTATTACACAAAGACAGTGTTTGAGTTTGTAAATTCTGAAGGCTTTACACTGTGCGGCGGTGGACGTTACGATAACCTTGTCCATGAGATTGATGAAAAGCAGGATATTCCATCGGTAGGTTTTGGCATGGGTATCGAGCGTATTCTCTATTTCCTTGAAAAAGAGGGCGTAAGCCTTGAACCGGAACCGGCGGTGGCACTTTATGTCGGCATTCTCGGAAAGGAAGCAAGAGCAAAAGCGTATAAGATTGTTGACGCGCTCAGAAAGCATGGTATTGTTGTGGAAACCGATTATATGGACAGAAGTGCGAAGGCTCAGATGAAGTATGCCAATAAAATCGGCGCGAAGTATACGGCAATGATCGGCAGCAATGAGCTTGAAGCCGGTGAAGTCCGTCTTAAAAATATGGAAAACGGAGAGCAGCAGACAGTGAGCCTTGATAAGCTTGCCGATTACTTTTTGTAATTTAAGAGATTTTGCAGTTCGATGTCAAAAAAGCACATATGATTTAAAATAAAGATAAAGGGGTAGTATTATGGCAGAGTCAATGAAAGGTTTAAAGCGCAGCCATCGCTGCGGAGAGCTTAGCGCCGCAAATGCAGGCGAGAAAGTGACAGTGATGGGCTGGGTTCAGAAAAACAGAAATAAAGGAAGTCTTGTTTTTGTTGATTTGAGAGACCGTTCAGGTCTTTTACAGGTGATTTTTGAGGAAGGACAGGTTTCCGAAGAATGCTTTGCAAAGGCCGGAAGACTCAGAAGTGAGTTTGTTGTTGCTATTGTCGGTACAGTTGAGTTAAGACAGGGCGGCATTAATAAAAATATGGCAACCGGTGAGATTGAAGTGCGTGCACAGGAACTTCGCGTGCTTTCTGAGGCGCTGACACCGCCGTTTCCGGTTGAAGAAAACAGTAAGACAAAGGAAGATTTACGCTTAAAATACCGTTATCTTGATTTAAGACGTCCGGATTTACAGAACAATATTATCGTGAGAAGTAAAATTGCGATGGTTATCCGCCAGTTCCTCGCTGAGGAAGGTTTCCTTGAAATCGAGACGCCGATATTACAGAAAAGCACGCCGGAGGGTGCGCGTGATTATCTTGTGCCGAGCCGTGTGCATCCGGGCAGTTTTTATGCGTTGCCGCAGTCACCGCAGCTTTTCAAGCAGCTTTTAATGGTATCCGGCTTTGACCGTTATTTCCAGCTTGCAAAGTGCTTCCGCGATGAGGATCTGCGCGCGGACAGACAGCCGGAGTTTACACAGGTGGATATGGAGCTGTCATTTGTGGATGTTGATGATGTGATTGATGTCAACGAACGTCTTTTGGCAAGAGTATTTAAGGAAATATTAGATGTAGATGTAGCGCTGCCGATTCAGAGGATGACATGGCAGGAAGCGATGGACAGATTCGGTTCGGATAAGCCGGATACACGTTTTGGCATGGAGCTTTGCGATGTGACAGATGTTGTCAGAAACTGTGGTTTCGGCGTATTTACAGGTGCGATTGAAAACGGCGGCAGTGTCCGCGGTATTAATGCAAAAGGACAGGGCAGTATGCCGCGCAAGAAGATTGATGCGCTGACAGCTTTCGTCAAAGATTACGGCGCAAAAGGTCTTGCCTATATTGCAATCGGCGGGGACGGCACATTGAAATCTTCCTTTACAAAATTCCTCACAGAAGAAGAAACAAAGGCGCTTGTTGAAAAGATGGGCGGCGAAAACGGCGATTTACTTTTATTTGCAGCAGATAAGAATAAAGTCGTTTACGACAGCCTCGGCGCACTGCGTGTCGAGCTTGCAAATCAGCTCGGACTTTTAGATAAGAAGCAGTATAATTTCCTTTGGGTAACAGAATTTCCTCTGCTTGAGTGGTCTGAGGAGGAAGGACGCTATACAGCAATGCACCATCCATTTACAATGCCGATGGAAGAAGATTTACAGTATATTGACAGTGATCCGGGCCGTGTGCGCGCGAAAGCTTATGATATTGTATTAAACGGTACAGAGCTTGGCGGCGGCAGTGTCCGTATTTTCCAGGACGATGTTCAGGAAAAGATGTTTGAAGTGTTAGGTTTTACAAAGGAACAGGCGTATGACCGCTTTGGTTTCCTTCTGAATGCTTTCAAATATGGTGTTCCGCCGCATGCAGGTCTTGCCTACGGCCTTGACAGACTTGTCATGCTGATGCTTGGTGAGGACAGTATCCGTGATGTCATTGCCTTCCCGAAGGTTAAGGATGCATCATGTCTGATGACAAATGCACCGGATGTCGTTGATGAAATCCAGCTTACAGAGCTTGGCATTGCACTTAGAGAAGAAGCAGATGAGTCTGAAAATTAAAGTTTTCATTGTTTATATTGCAGTGATGACAGCCGTGGCATTTGTGATGTGCGGTATCGATAAATTTAAGGCGCGGCGGAATTTATGGCGCATTCCGGAGCGGACTTTGCTTTTAACGGCCGCGGCCGGAGGCAGTCTTGGGCTTTTAGCCGGAATGTATATTTTCAGACATAAAACACTTCATAAAAAATTTACAATCGGCGTTCCGGCTATGATTGCCGTACAGCTTGCACTTATTGCCGGTCTTGCCGTTTGGTTTTAAAAATATCATATTACAATAAAAGGAGGCACACAATATGTACGCATTTGATGAAATTAAGTCATTTGATGGAGAAATCGCAGAGGCTATCGAGCTTGAGCTTGGACGCCAGAGAAACAATATTGAACTTATTGCTTCAGAGAATTTTGTGAGCAAAGCCGTGATGGCAGCGATGGGAAGCCCATTGACAAATAAATATGCTGAAGGTTATCCGGGCAAGCGTTATTACGGCGGCTGCCAGTATGTGGACATTGTAGAAAATCTTGCTATCGAGCGGGCAAAGAAGCTTTTCGGGGCAGAGTATGCCAACGTTCAGCCGCATTCGGGCGCTCAGGCGAATATGGCTGTATTTCAGGCATTTTTAAAGCCGGGAGATACGTTTATGGGTATGAACTTAGATCATGGCGGTCATTTGACACATGGAAGTCCGGCAAATTATTCCGGCAAAGTGTTTCATTGTGTGCCTTACGGTGTCAATGACGATGGTTTTATTGACTATGATGAAGTGCGCCGCATTGCACTTGAGTGCCGTCCGAAGCTTATTGTTGCGGGCGCAAGTGCTTACTGCCGTCAGATTGATTTTAAGCGTTTCAGAGAAATTGCGGATGAAGTCGGCGCTATTTTAATGGTTGATATGGCTCATATTGCAGGCCTTGTTGCGGCAGGTCTTCATCCAAGCCCGATTCCTTATGCTCATGTGACGACAACAACAACGCATAAGACGCTCAGAGGGCCGAGAGGCGGTATGATTTTAAGCTCTGAGGAATATGGAAAGAAATTAAATTCGGCAATTTTTCCGGGAACACAGGGCGGACCGCTGATGCATGTCATTGCAGCAAAGGCTGTTGCGTTTAAAGAAGCCTTAAGTGATGAATTTAAAATATATCAGCAGAATATATTAAATAATGCAAAAGCACTTGCAGACGGCCTTGCAAAGCGTGGCATTGATATTGTTTCTAAAGGAACAGACAATCATTTGATGCTGCTTGATTTGAGAAATCTTAATCTGACAGGCAAGGAAGCTGAGAAGATGCTTGATGAGGTGCACATTACGTGCAATAAAAATACAATTCCAAATGATCCTCAGTCACCGTTTGTGACAAGTGGTTTAAGACTTGGAACGCCGGCGGTCACGACAAGAGGCCTTGGTGAAGACGATATGGATCAGGTGGCAGAAGCGATTGCCCTTGCATTAAAGGATTTTGAGCATAATAAAGAAGCGGCGGCAGCGATTGTGAAGTCTCTGACAGATAAATATCCGCTCTATTAATACAGAGCAAATATTACCACTTGAAAAATAGATATATTTGCGGTATAATAACTACAGAAAGTTACCTGGGGTGTTCGATACCTCCTGTATATTTGAACCTACATTATATTTGACGGGAATTTATATATTGGTAATATGTCAGGCCTCCGATTTACGCAGTGGAAGACAGAAAAGCCGATGCGGATACCCACCTAGCGCAGGCTAGGAGTCAAATCGCAGGAAACGGCACTTTGGGGACTTTACGAAAGATAAAAAGGACATCAGCGATGATGTCCTTTAATTTTTTCTAAGAACCTTGTTCTTAGAAAAAATTAAACACTCCGTGTAGGATGCGCACTCGCATGAAAGGGGAATATTGCTGCGCAATCATGAAAGAAAGATATTGCTGCACCGAGCATGAGGGGAGGGGGATTGGATGAAGTACGGCGTGAAATTGAGGTTACGCAGGCTTTTTTTATTTGCGGTACTGGTTGCGGCGGCAGTTTTAGGCTATGCTTACGTGAATGAGGCGGACAGCGCCAAAACATATGTGAGCCGGGCGGCAGTTTCGCGAATGACGGCGCTTTTAAAATATACACAGACGGTATGTGAGACGAGCGAAGTCAACCTTCCGGAGGATGTGGAGGCTGATGCGTGGTATGCGCCGTATGTTAAGGTGGCTTTGGACGAGGGGTATTTTACAACGGAAAATAACAAATTTTATCCGATGAAGCTTGTGACAAAGGCAGAGGCAGCTTATATTGCTTCAAAATTGAAGGTTGACAGTTCAAAGCTTGGTATTGATATTTATACGGAAGATACACAAGCGCTGATTGAGGCGTCAGACTGGATGAAAATTTATGAGGCTGCGGCTGGAAATACCGGAGGGCTTGAAATAAAGGATGTGACAGTAGCATCCACATCGGCAAAATCATCTGAATTAAAAGCGTGGTACTGCAGTACAGATGCCGGAGAACTATATTTTCCGGGATTTGCGCTGGACCGGCTGGATGGCAGGACGGTGCGTGTCGCTGTCAGAGAAAATGTGGCTGCTGCTGTACTTTCTGAAAAAGAAACGGCGGCCGGCAAAAACTCCGGTGCATCCGGGACGGCGGAAGCTTTTAACGAACAGAATCATTC